>NZ_JAGIKX010000011.1:0-66223 GCF_017874635.1 Virgibacillus alimentarius | reverse complement strand
CTTTGTATTCGTCGTTGAAAACATTGTATCACAAGGAGTTAATATGACCCTTTTTGTTTATCCTTTTCTTTTACACAATTATATGGACTTAATCGGCATTATCGCTCGACCTCGGTAGGCCCTCGCTCGACTTTTAAGCGTTATTGCGCGAGTTGGGTGGGCTCTTGCTCGACTTTTAGGTGTTATTGCTTGAGTTAGAAGATTAAGTAAGTAATTTGAATTGAACGATAAAAACAGTTACAGTGCAATCCAAAATAACAAAGACCGCAAGTGCTGGAACATCTATGATCCACCCTCAAAGAGAGCAGGCTCAAAGGTTCAAGAAAATAGATCATCCCCTAAAGGTTGGAGGCTCAGGGCTAGGTCTATTTTTTTAGGTTGAAATAGTATTGCCACGAGACGTTAAAAAGTGGATCCAGGCTACTTATTCGCTAAAGAAAATTTTGTTGCAGGAATAAACCCTTCTTCAACGTCATTTGAATAAGGATCTATTGATTGTGGAAATGGAGCTTGTGCTATCTCTTTCATCAGTGAATAAATCTCAATTTTAGAAAAAATAAGGCGACTGTGTTATGTTAAAGTCATCATTTTTTCATGGAGATGGGGTGATTTCATCGTTGGCACGGGAGAAATTCATGTTTTATGCACTGGGTATTGTGATGTGATGTTTACCTTTGGCATTGTGTTAACACTCCAATCAGGGCTCGGTATTTCGCCGTTTGATGCGCTTTTGGTCGGTTTACATAGGACAATCGGACTGACAATCGGAAGCTGGGAAGTTATTCTCGGCGCGCTAATGTTGTTGTTAAATGCACTTTTGCTGCAGCGCCACCCCGCATATTTAGGCCTGCTCACGGCACTGATGATTGGGGTCTGTATTGATCTCTGGGTGGTGATCCTCGACGGCTGGGTTCAGCCTGAAACTTTAGCTGGTCAACTTATTTGTTTTACCTTGGGTTTGATCGTCAACGGGTTTGGAATAGCAACATATCTGCAGGCGAATTTTGCACCGGTGTCGTTTGACGGTACGATGCTTGCGGTGACTGAATTAACAGGGTTTAATGTTAGTATTTCACGCGCGTTTATCTTCATTGTGTTGGTTATACTCGCATTTATTTTTAATGGTCCGATCGGGATCGGCACCTTGTTGATTACCTTTTTGAGCGGGGTAACGATCAATTTCTTTCATCCCTATGTTGAAAAAATGAAAAGGCTAATAGAACTAGGCTGAGTGGTGTTCACGCACTGTTCAGTCTTGTTATTGATAGGTTTTTGCCGCTCAATTGAAGTCCGAAATGTTTATATAACACAGGAGTGGGTATTAAGTATTAAGTTATCTCTTCATTCATTTGATCACTAGTAAAGGCCACGAATGAATGGTTTTTACTCAAACATCTTGGATCAGGGAACTACGAGAAAAAATGATACTAACTTTTTAGAGGAAGGGGTAGAGGTACTCATTTCAATTATAGAAAAATTGAACATCCAAGTATGGTATACCGTTGATCATTTCTGTATATGACGAGAGATAATGAAGAAATTTACCTAAAGTGGAAGATCTACTGTAATTAAAATCGAATAGTATCCAGAAGTAGAAAAAAAGATGAACTAACCGAAATTCGTGTTAGTAGTCTAATGTAGCAAACGATCTAGTTCAGATTTAAGATACAGAAAGTGGTACAAAGTAGTTTTTAATTCGTATTAAATCTCCACATTACGGATTCGTTTTAACAAAAGTGGAGGGGAATTTGAGGCATTGTGTAACATGACAGCATTGAGAAAAAAGATAGAAGAAACGCGAAAAATGATGTATGAAACATATGAAAAAAATCCGAATGACCCAGAAATTCTGTTCATTTCACAAAAATTGGATGTATTATTAAATAAATATGACCGATTACGTAAAAATACGAAGAAATTTAAGTGAATGTTGGGAATTCGAATGTAAAAATTCTTGTGCTTTATACGCAATAGTGTCAAGAGAGTCTATGTCCAATATCTCCTGGATTGATGAGGTATTGGACGTTTTTTGTTACATACGTTATCTCATAGTTCAGCGAAGGACGCACTTCTCGTTTTCATTAAAATGTATCTCATATTGATCGAATCAGCCTTTTAGTAAAAAATTAACAGTTATTTTACATAAGTATAAAACCTTCTTAATAATTACCTTGTATATTTGAGATAAGATTAAAATAAAATTACTTTCGGAAACAGATGATTCTATCAAATTTTTTAGGGGGAATCGGATGTCTATAAAGAATGCAAAATTAAATTGGGTACGATTGCCACTTGATCGCCTTGAAAATTGTCGAGAATTAGGTGGATACAATACAAAATATGGTGAGCAAATAAAGTGGCATACTTTTTTAAGGTCAAGTAATATGAGCAATCTCACGCAGGAGGATATGGCTTTTTTAAAAGAGTATGGAGTAAAAACCGTCATTGATTTAAGAGAAGAAGATGAAATAAAAGCTTATCAAAATCCACTAGCAGAGATGGATTTCTGCAATTATCATAACATTCCATTTTTTGCTCAGCAAATATCGAAAAGCAGTCTATTTAAAGAACCGTTTTTGGGTGATTCCTATGTTAAGATATTAGAGCAAATCGACTCGATCAAAAGGATCTTTGATACGATTGATCAAGCACCAGAAGGATGTGTCGTCTTTCATTGTATGGCTGGCAAAGACCGTACAGGCATTTTAGCCATGCTGCTGTTAGGTATAGCGGGAGTAGAGAAAAAAGACATTATTTCCAATTATGAAGTAACTTATACGAATTTGGAGTCATTGCATGCGTATAAAAGTCTATACGAATACGAAAGCATTCCGAAAGCGTTTTTGTATTCTCGTCGTGAATATATTTTACGAGCTTATGAACATATTGTTCATTCCTATCAAAGTTTTGATCATTATTTGATGGCAAAAGGGGTAGAGCGAGGAATCATCGACCGGGTGAGAAGGCGCTTATTGGGCGTTGGAGAAACGGTTACAATGCATGGAAACTTCAAAGGTTAGCAGGAGAAGTGTTAGCACACCACTTCTCTTTTTTTGGTTACTGGGACCTCCCGCTAGTTAAATAGCATGAATCCCCACTCCCATCTTAATCATCGTATCCAATCACTTGTTTCATGACAGTCGCATAATTTGTTGATGTGATGATTATTACGAAAAGGAGTGACATAGTCGTGGTGAAGCAGTATATGGATTACAAAGATCCTGATTTGCACTATTCCTATGATTTGGGACAAAGTAGATTCTTTACTAAAAATCAAGACAATTATATCAATGTGCTTGGTAAGGAACAATTGCCAACAATCGGTAATGTGTTTTTGCTTGACGTGTTTTTAAGTACCGGCAATGTTGTTGAGCCGCATTATCATTCAAATGCGTCAGAGTTAATTTATTGTATTACGGGTGAAACAATTGTTTCAATGATCAACCCATCCACGAATGAATTGAAAAATATCCGAATCCAGTCTCAGCAGGTGGTGACTATTCCACAGGGATGGTGGCATTATTTTGCGGCAAGTATGGATCACACACATGTCCTTACCATTTATGATACGCCTGAGCTTGATACTGTTTGGGGTTCCGATGTCCTGCGCTTGACGCCGCCTCAGGTGTTTGCTCATACGTATTGCCTCGATCAAGGGCAGATTCAACAAGCGTTAGCACCGATAAGAGATACAGTCATCATTGGGCCGCCGGCAGATTGTGATCGAAGTAGAGGCAGATACAGCAATAAGGATGCTTATTACCAACCCTACTATCCTTCTAATCCATATTACACAAGGGGAATGCACCCCCACTACAATGATTCGTAAAAGTTGGGATTAGCTGTTTTAAAACGGCCCATGTTTTTGTTGTTTGATAATAATTGGATTAACATTCTATATCCATCTTAATTGTTACTCTTGAATAAACGGACGTACTGCCATAGGCATATGAAACATAGATCAACCAGAAATGACTGGTTGACCTCACAATACGATCGAGCGCAATTCTGGAGTGGGAATTGTGCTCTTTATTTATGAAAAGGGACAGTTTGTGAAAACAGAATATGTTAAAATTTAAGTAAATGATTCATCGAAACCAATGATAGATTTGGTACAATTGAAATTTCAAAAAGGGGACCTTAGAAAATGCCATGGACTGACATTAGCTCGCTAATCATTATGCTCGTACTATTAGGAGAGTGCTTTATTTTAATGCGTAAAAATAGTGTTTTAAAAAAGGAAAATGCTCGGCTTTTAAAGAAATACAATGGGTATGATGATCTGAAAAATGAAGCAAAACATTTAATGGAAACCTCAACGGAATTGAAAACGATAAAGGCGTTGAGGGAAAAACACGGTTTATCTTTGGTAGATGCTAAGAATATCGTTGATTCCGTAAAATAGTGTAGTGAGCAGCAAAAGGGCGCATGGAAGCAGGACAATGCCTAGAATAGCCGTTTCATGGAGGATCACCTTCTAACGATACGGGGGGATTTTATTGGGTGTAACAATATTACAAGTTGTTTTTTTGTGTGGAATAATTTATGGTTTTCTTTCATTCTTCCTTGAGATGAAAAATAAATCTAAAAAGGATAAAAATCAGTTAATGCTATCCATTTCCGTGGTAGTGGCATCTACAGCATCATTTCTACTCCTGCTTAATTAACTTTTTACGTCTCAAATTATTCAAAAACCTTCTTCTTCAAATGTTTTTGCTCTTAGTAATTTGGTATTTATTGGTTATAGGAATATTTTTTTTAAGCGTTTTCTGAGGAGCATGAATGTCCATTTTGATGAATTGTTTTTGGTTAATGTAATAGGTAGGGGACTGTGATAATTCGTTATCTGATCGAAACCTTAGTTGGTTTAACAATAATAAAAGGAATGGTTTGACGAATGAAAAAGCGAACAATGATTCTTTATTTTCATGTTGTTTTATTTATGCTAGCAGGATGCGTTGGTAATACAAACGAGGAATCGACAACGGATTCTTCGGAAAACAATTCTGCTATAGAATCAACAGAAGAAGATCCCATCGAAACAGATGAAAGTACGTCAGCACGTGAGTTAGGCGAATCAGACATGGATGATGAAAATGAAATCTCGTCAGATGAATCTGGTCATACGGATTCGGATCGTAACTCATCGGAGAATGGTGACCTCGATGCGGGAGATAAGGAGGACAAAGAAACATTATTATCCCAGTATTCTAGTGAAGAAATTGAATATGCTCGAGTTTGGTTGCAACTTGGACCAAATCAAGAGATAGATGAATTGAATGTTCGACATATTCCAGCTGGCGAACCAATCCATCCTAATGATGACACCAGTGCTAGCTATCCAGAAGATGTTATCCAGTTAGCAGGTTCTCGCTTAGTAGATGGATCAGTAACATATAGTGGTAATGGAGATGGGACGATTCATGTATACAACGTTCCTTTACGTTGGGATAGTAATGATGCTGCTGATGTAGATGAAAACTTCATGCGAGAATACACAGCGGATATTATTGAAAATACAGAGCTAGTGTACGTTGACCCAGGGGACGAGGAAGAAATCATAGAATTCATCGAAGTGCTAAATGTTCATAATTAAGCTAACTGGCGCCAGTTTCGTATATACGATGGCCAGATTGTAGCATCGTTCAATAAAGGTTAGACTCTAATTATTTAGGATCTAACCTAATTTATTCTTTATTTTGTATAAGTTTACTTTACTTTTATACAAGAATATTTTACTATATACGTGTAGTTGAAAAGGAAGGTGTTGATCTTGAAAGATAAATTTGAGGATTACATTGAAAATAAAGTGTATGAACATAGGGTTTTAAAAAGAATGACGCAAAAAGATTTAGCGGACGCTATCGGTGTGTCTAAGCAAACTATATTTGTTATGGAAAAGAATAATTACTCTCCTTCTCTTATTTTGGCTTTTCGAATAGCTGATTTCTTTAACGTAGATGTTAACGATATTTTTACTTATGTGAAAGGAAGTGATCAAAATGTGGAAAACTAGCACAGAAATATCAAATTCAATCTTTTATCCTTTAAAAACTTGGGCGGAAGAATCACCTGGTAATTGGAATATGCTTCTTGGCAGCGGTTTTGTACTGCTTATAGTCGGAGTCATTCTGTTACTTGTATATATCCTAAAAATGGGAAAAGGTGACGAAAGAACAAATCAAATCCATTTAAAAAGTACCCTCATGATGTTACTTGTAGTAATTTTGTGCGATATAAGTTTCCCGAAAGAATATATGTGGCAAATTTTCTTCTTGTTTAAATATGCTATTGCATTTATCGCTTCAGGAATATATCTAGCTGTTCGATATAAAAGGGATTTTTCTTAACTAAAGAATTAAATAGGACGATCAGATGTTAAAAGCACAATCATCTAAATAGAAAAACAAATAACGAACGGACGCGATTCCTGAATAAAGAGCGAGCGACACCAGATTGTGGTAGATCACGTCATATGTAATTATTTTTGAAAATGATGTTAATTTAACTTCCAGGTCAATAGTTATTATTATACGGTGATAAGAGGATATATTGAAATTGAGGTGAAACAATGCAAGCTTTACTTGCAATAGACAATCTGACAGGTGGCTATTCTAGAAAGAATGTGCTTAAAGGTATCAGTTTTAAAGGAAGCAAGAATGAAGTAGTCGGTCTTATCGGCTTAAATGGGGCTGGCATATGAATGGAATCAATAAAGGAGGATGTATCATGAACAAACATAAGATTTATACAATGAGTGTCGCAAGAGTCTATCCCCATTATATTTCGAAAGCAGAGAAAAAAGGGGGTACAAAATCAGAGGTCGATGAAATCATCCGTTGGTTGACAGGATATAGCCAGGAAGAGTTGGAAGTACATCTGGAAAAACAGACGGACTTTGAGACCTTCTTTGCGGAAGCTCCCCAATTGAATCCTTCACGAGTTTTGATCAAAGGTGTAATCTGCGGCGTCCGAGTAGAAGATATTGAAGAACCAACGATGCAAGAGATTCGCTATTTGGATAAGTTAATCGATGAGTTGGCAAAGGGAAAAGCGATGGAGAAGATTTTGCGGAAATAATAATGAAAAACGACGAAACACCGATTCCATTTTATAGCTTTCATTTTAAGTAATGATTAAACAATCGGGTGCTCTTCCAAAAGAGTACTTTCTTGGTCAATCGAGCTAGATTGTGAAACAAATATGCAAAGAACAAAGGGTTGTTTTGTAACTTAAAACATTTTAGAAATGGAGGTGCTAGCCATAAAAAAGTTCCTTGTTCCAATTTTAATCGTATTCATTATCAGTTTAATGGCAGGAAGCTATTTCATCTTACGCTTAGATAATATTAGTGATTTTACAGTGATCTTAATAACGTTAATCCTAATAGCTCTCCCTCCATTTGGCACCTACTGGTTATTGATACGTACAAGAACAATGCCAAAATTGTTACTATATCTTTCTTTTATTATATGTCTAGGAGTGTCTTATTTAATAATCCCTTCTTCACAAAAAGGATGCTTTAATAAAATGTTAGTTTGGCTTATACCAGTTTTAGAAATCAGCGTTTTAATTGTAGTTATATACGGCATTTTTAAAAGTGTTATAAGCTATAGGAGAAACAAGCAAGATGAGGAACACGATTTTCTAGATGTCATTAGAATATCTCTTGAACCTAAACTAGGAAATGGTTTTGTTTTAGGAGCAATTTTAACGGAATTAAGTGTTTTCTACTATTCCATTATAGGATGGTTTAGAAAACCAACTGTGATTGAAAATGAAGACGCCTATTCTTATCATAAGACTTCACAGCTTAAAACAATCATCATCATATTTTCAATCTTAATAACACTGGAAGGTGCATTTTTCCACTTTCTTATTCAGTCATGGAGTAATATTGCAGCGTGGGTTTTCACAATATTAAATATCTATGCATTGCTTTATATTATGGGATTATATCACTCCGTAAGATCATTACCGCATATTATTACTTCTGATAAGGTCATTATTCGCTTTGGCTATCAAAGCAGTGTTGAATTGGAAATTAGTAATATAAAAGATATAAAAACTGCTAAAGAACAAGGCGGAATTGGGGAAAAAACACCAAAAGATACGTACTTTGCAATGTTACATATGGATTCACCTCAATATGAAATCTTTCTAAAAGAACCTGTTTTAATGAAAAGTTCGTATGGACGAAAAAAATATGTTAAAACGGTAGTATTCAGAACTGACGAACCAGCAAAAATGGTTGAAGAATTAAATTCAAATATTGATTCTCTAAGCAATGAATAAAAAGTGATTGTTCTACGAACGGGCGCGAGAACGGAATAACAATCGTGATATATTTGGATTTTTAGGCCAAATTGTAGAGAATTGATTAAAGAATAATTTGAATTAAATGTTAAAATAGAAGGGTGAAAAAATGATCTAACAGTTAGGACGCCGGGGAATTGGTGAAAATCGTAACAAATTGACGCTCCATAGAAGTGATCTTTACCGCCCCTTTGTTTCGTATAAAGCAGAATTGCCGGTAAAGCAATTGCTATTGAACTTGCCAAAGAAGGTGTTAATGTTCTTATTAATGGCCGGAATTATGAAGAAGTAGAACGAATTGTAAATGAAATTAAATCAGATTTTCCGATTACCTCCGTATGGGAGAAATATTTCCGTACCAATGTTCTTGCTGCAAATGGTTTATCTAAATTTTATTTTACCTAAAATGTTTGGCTAGACTTAAAAATACTCAACAACAAGAGATAAATAGTAAAATCAGCAACCCGGACTAGATCCTTTTGAGAGATTGACAGCGTTTGCACAAAAGGCTATAATAAATTCGACAAGTTAAAGTAATGGTGGAGTTATGGAGACCCATGCTGTAATAGTACTTCTTTCCTGAAGTGCGTCTATTGCGGTGTGGGTTTTTGTCTTTTCACATACTTGTTTGTTTAATAGAAATTAAGTGAAGGAGGGGCACACGTCCGAAGTTTTAGCAGGTGACGGATCTTGGTGAGGACCATATAGACTAAGTTACAAATAAGGAGGAAAAGGGGAAACATGGAAAATGGAAAAAGAAAATCTAAGCTATATTTAATAATATCATTAATATTAGTTGTTGTTAGTATGATTGGCGCATCTTTGGTTCAGACTTCCGGTGGTGAAGTAGAGGTCAAAGAAATGCAATGGGAGACTCCATCTGGCCATATGATGAGTGCGTTTTTGTTTGTGCCTGATGGTGTGACTGAAGATAACCCTGCTCCGGGCATAGTTACTAGTCATGGCTGGTATAATAACAAGGAAATGCAGGATATGAATTTCGTTGAATATTCCAGAAGAGGCTATGTTGTTATGTCAATAGACATGTATGGACATGGGGAGTCCGAAGCTGTTAGGCCCGATGAGTGGCAAGAACGAGGAACAGGTATGTATGATGCTGTTGAATTAATGGCTGATCTCCCATATGTAGACACTTCAAAGATTGGAATAACAGGTCATTCTAACGGCGCTCGAGCTGCCAACTGGTCTATTGATGCGGACAATGAAAAAGAGAACCCATTGATCTCTTCGGTACTATTGGTAGCAAATGATGCGGACTATATAAACCCGGAAACTGGAAAATACTATAATAAATACGGAAGCAGAGATGTCGGAATTGTAGCAGCCCAATATGATGAATTCTTTTTCCGAACTGAAAATCCGGACGGTACAATGACTGCACCGAGAGATTTTATGGGCACGGATAATGCACAATCGTTTCTCCATTTTGGTGAATCCCCTGACAATATTGAATCAACTCGCTCCAGTTATGAGATGTATGAAGAAGAAATAAATGGAGAATCAGCTACACGCGTGATTTACAATCCGGCTCAAACACATCCGTGGAATCACTTTTCCGGTCATGTAGCAACACAGAGTATAAACTTTTTTGACGAAACACTGGGAAACCCAGAGCCGATACCAGCAGATAATCAAGTATGGCAATTCAAAGAGTTCTTTAACTTATTAGGCCTTATCGGTTTTGGGATGTTTCTCGTAAGCTTTACAAAGGTGTTGCTATTTACCCGGCCATTTGCAGGGCTCCGTGCATCACAAGACCCGTCACCAGCTGAACTCGCAACGAAGAAGCAAAAGGGGTGGTTTTGGGGAGGACTTGTGGCAAGTGCTATCTTTTCAGGAGTTTCCTACATCGCCTTATTTAACTGGGCGATGGTGAATCGTCCGGATTTCTTTCCACAGGCATATACATTTTATGTTGGAACATGGGCTGCATCGAATGGGTTATTTGCTATACTGCTAGTGTTCCTGTCCCGTAAATTTGCGGATAGTGAGCATAAATCCACGTTGAAAGATATAGGTGTATCCATTAGCTTAAAAGCACTTGGAAAAACGGTGCTTTTTGCTGTCATTGTAAGTGTAGCTGCGTTTGGTTTGGTTTTTGTCAGCGACTATTTGTTTAATACAGACTTTCGAATCTGGTTCATAGCGGTTACGGACTTTTCGCCGGATAAACTTATTATCGCATTAAAATACCTTCCATTTTTCTTAATATACTTTGTAGCCAATTCCGTAGTGGTAAACAGTTTCAATTATTACAGGAATGGAAAAAAAGAATGGATTAATACCGCTTTACTAGCTCTTTTTAACACACTCGGGCCAATAGTAGTACTCGCTATTCAATACATCACATTCTTTATTACGGGACATGTATTTTTTGAAAATGTATCGGCTATCGTAGGCATTTGGCTAATTAGTTTCCTGGTCATCTTACCTGTAGCTGCGATAATTTCAAGGAAAATTTTCAGAGCAAGCTTGAACCCTTATTTAGGAGGGATAATTATTGCCATAGTCGTTACATTGATTTCTGTGACTAATACTTTAACACAACTTCCAAACTAATTAGTAAGAGTGAATATTTGCAATAGCCTGCCGCACTTGGCGGTAGGCTATTTTTCTGTAGCTCACAGGATTTGCGGTATGCTGACGGATATGCCGCGCGGCTGAAAAACTGGAGATAACTTTAAAGGCTTAACTATTGCTAATAGTTATCGAATAAGAGCTGTGCCCGTCTTGCTCATAAAGGCCAAATAGTTGAATAAGATATGTTAAAAATAAACGGATTGGTATTTTAATGGAATGCATAAAAAAACAATACGCTAAATAGAGAGAATGATAAGCTTTTAACGATAGCTGAGGAAGAAAAGTAGTTTAACCTTAGTAAGGAAGGAGGGGTTGTCACCTTTTTTTTATTGTTGATTTTGGATTTTTTTCAGGAGCATCAGCCATCCCGGATACAAGAATTTTCTAGTAAGCGAAAGATATTGAAACTGTGGAAAGGAAAGAGGGGCCTGTTGCCTTTTCTTTCCTTTTTGCTGAGGCACATGATTTACTCTGTATTCGCTTGCTGAATTTGCTGTAATAAATTTGTGAAGTCAAAAAGGGTCTTCGAAAATTCCTCTTCACTAAGACCACTCTTGTTAATAAGCTTACCGGGAATCTCCGCTGCCGTTTCCTTTAATTGTTTTCCTTCTTCAGTTAAGGAAATTAAAACACGCCTTTCATCATCGGGATCTCGTTTTCGGTATGTTAACGCTCTTTTTGTAAGGCGCTTGAGCACTGGGGAAAGTGTTCCGGAATCGAGAAAAAGACTGTCTCCCAACTCCTTCATTGTACAGGAGTCTTTTTCCCACAAAACAAGCATGACAAGATACTGTGTATAAGTTAAATTGAGTTCTTCCAAAAACGGACGATACAATTTATTTATTTCTCTTGATAATGAATAGATAGAAAAACACAGTTGGTTGTTTAATTTTATTGCTTCATCTTTCTCCATTAATATTCATCCTTTCAGTACTTCCCTACTTTAAACTATATGGAAGTTCATAAAATGTCAAACTTATTTTTTGACGAGAAGAACTTTCTATGTTTCAATAAGTTTTGCGCAATTGAATTGTGTAAAATTAAATTGAGGTGATAAACTTGAATCCTTTATATACTGCTTCATCCACTGTCAGAGGTGGACGTAATGGACGTGTGATTTCAGATGATAAGATAATTGATATGCCATTAGTAATGCCTAAATCACTTGGCGGTGGAGGGGGAGAAGGAACCAATCCGGAACAATTATTTTCTGCTGGGTATGCGGCCTGCTTTGACAGTGCGTTGAATCTGGCTGCCAGAAAACAACGAATTAAGATTGACGAAACAGCGGTGAAAGCGCAAGTATCGATCGGAAAAGATACCGATGGAGGTTTCGCTCTTACTGTTGCATTGGATGTTAAAATTCCAGGGGTTGAACAAGAAGTAGCTGAACAACTTGTTGAATCCGCCCATCAAATCTGTCCATACTCCAAAGCAACCAGGGGTAATATTGCAGTCGACTTGAAAGCTAAAGGGGTGGAAAGATAATGACATTAAAAGAAAAATTGAAAAATAGTCAGATTCTATTGGCAAAGCGCCCAAAAGGGATGCCAACAAAAGAGAATTTTACATTTAAAGACAGTCCAGTACCACAACCGGAAGAAGGACAGGTTCTTGTTAGAACAATCTATTTATCTGTTGATCCGTATATGAGGGGGAGGATGGATGATGCAAAATCGTATGTGAAACCTTTCGAATTAAATGAGATGATCTGTGGCGGAATTGTTGGAGAGGTCATTTTGTCTGATTCAGATCAGTTAAGCGTCGGTGATAAGGTAGTCGGGACGCTTGGATGGCAGCGATATAACGTTATTAAGGAATCCAAGGTACGTAAAATTGATGAAACAATCGCTCCTCTGAGCGCATACCTCAGTGTCCTTGGCTTAACTGGTTTGACTGCTTATTTTGGTCTGCTTGATATTGGTCAGCCAAAAGAAGGGGAAACAGTTGTTGTATCCGGTGCAGCGGGAGCGGTTGGTATGATCGTTGGACAGATTGCCAAAATTAAAGGAGCTCGAGTTGTTGGAGTTGCTGGCTCCGATGAAAAGACAACCTATTTAAAGCAGGAGCTTGGTTTTGACGAAACGATTAACTATAAAACCTCTCCAAATATGGAACAGGCGCTTGAGAAAGCCTGTCCAGATGGAATAGATATATATTTTGACAATGTCGGCGGACCAATTTCTGACGCAGCGATAAATCTATTAAATGAATTTGCACGCATCCCTCTTTGCGGTGCGATTTCGTCTTATAACCGGACTGACGGTGATCTAGGTCCGAGAATTCAGACAAAACTCATTAAGAGCCGTGGATTGATCAAAGGCTTTCTCATTGGTGACTATGCTGACCGTTTCAGTGAAGGTATCCGAGATCTTTCAAGCTGGTTAGCCGAGGGGAAACTGAAATATGAAGAAAATATTGTGGAAGGATTTGAGAACGTACCAGAGGCTTTTCTCGGTTTGTTTAAAGGTGAGAATCTTGGCAAGCAACTTATAAAAGTTGATGAGGAATAACGAATTAGAAATAAGGAAATGTATAATGAAGGAGGACCTAAATTGAAAGCAGTTATGATTGAAAATTACGGCGGGATTGATGAGTTAAAGTATACGGAAATAGACAAACCAAGTTTGAAAGACAATGATGTTTTGATTGAGATAGCAGCTACGTCCGTAAACCCCGTTGATTGGAAAATACGTGAGGGGTATCTAAAAGGAATGCTGCAATATGATTTTCCATTTGTTCTAGGTTTGGATGCTGCAGGAACAATAAAAGAGGTAGGAAAAAAAGTGACGAAATTCAGGGTCGGAGACAAGGTATTTACCCGGCCGGATATAACCCGTAATGGAACTTATGCGGAATATGTAGCTGTTGATGAAAACCTTGTTGCAAAAAAACCGGAAAATCTATCTTTTGAAGAAGCTGCATCCATTCCGCTCGTTGGATTAACATCGTGGCAATCTCTTTTTGACTTTGCTGACATCAAACAAGGTGACAAAGTGTTAATTCACGCTGGATCAGGGGGAGTTGGAAGTTTTGCCATTCAACTCGCAAAATCCTTGGGTGCCTGGGTGGCAACGACATGCAGCACGAAAAATGTTGAATTTGTTAAATCGTTGGGGGCAGATAAAGTTATTGATTACCGCAACGAAGATTTCAGACAGGTTCTTGCCGATATGGACATTGTGTTTGATACGCTTGGCGGTGACATCCAGAAGCAAAGTTATGATGTTTTAAAAGAAGAAGGTGTTCTGGTTTCTATTGCTGATCAGCCTAATCAGCAATTAGCCCAAACGAAAAAGGTGAAAGCGGGCTTTGTTTTCCTTGAGCCTGATGGTGAACAGCTTGCTGAGATTGGGGAAATGATTGAACAAGGAAAGATCCGCGCAAATGTAGGGACAGTGATGAACCTTGAGGAGATTCAAGAAGCACACCGATTAAGTGAAACACATCATGCCAAAGGAAAAATTGTCCTCCGTGTGAGGTAAGGAAAGTGGACGAATCTTACTAACGATTTTTTCAGCAAAGGAGTGACAACGCTGGTCCTTATTTTGAATAGGGGCTAACGCGTAAAATAGTGCAAAAGTTCAGTGCCGCATCCATACTTGATAAATTCGGTATTGATTCGATTGTTTAATCTTTTTGGAAAAGACAAAATGAAATATTGGGAATGAAAAATAATCATCAGTTAGGGCTGTGAATTTATTAGATGAGGAGTTGTTTGCATGAAAGTATTAGTGATTGGTGCATATGGACAAATTGGACAACATATTTTATCTCTCCTGAACAAGAGTGAACATCAAGCGAAGGCGATGATTCGCAACGAAAATCAGGCGAGTGAACTAAAACATTTAGGGGCGGAGATTGTTGTTGGTGATTTAGAACAGGATTTTTCTTATGCATTTGAAGGTTGCGATGCGGTGATTTTCACCGCTGGTTCCGGTGGCCATACCGGTCCTGAAAAAACGGAATTGGTGGATCGCCTAGGTGCTATGAAGGCGGTGAAAGAGGCAGAAAATAATCATGTAAAGCGTTTTATCATGGTCAGTTCAATGAATGCCGATACTCCTGATAATGGTCCGGAGTCTATGAAGCATTATTTCAAAGCAAAAGGCGATGCGGACAAAAACTTGCAAGCCAGCCATTTGAATTATACCATTCTCCGTCCTGGAAGGTTATTAAACGAACCTGCCAATGGGACCATTACCGCGGCGGAACATATCGAAGACCGTTCCAGTGGCATTCCGCGTGCTGATGTAGCGCAAGTTGCTGTCACTTCACTAGATACAGAAAATACATTCCACCGGGTGTTTGAAATTCTCTCAGGCGATGTTCTGATTGAAGAGGCACTAAGGAATGTTTAAGGAATTTGCAGGTAATGCAAGTATTTATATGATATGCGATTGGTTGTTTTTATGATAGGAAGGTACATTGATTTTTGTAAAATAATCTTTTTTAAGGTGAAGTTATAAAGGGGTGGCAAAAACGTTGAATGAAAAATACCAGCCATTATTTGAATCCTTTTCTTTTCCGAATGGTACCCGATTGAAGAATCGTGTGGTCATGGCCCCCATGACCAACTGGTCCTCAAATTCGGACGGAACGGTTTCTGATGATGAAGTGAAATATTATAAACGTCGTTCAAAAGGGGTCAGCATGGTCGTCACAGCCTGTGCCAATGTGACAGCAGGTGGCAAAGGATTCTCCGGCGAAATTGGTGTGCACAATGATGATATGATCCCGGGATTAAGGAGGTTGGCGACAACGATTCAAGAGCAAGGCGCCAAAGCGGTCTTGCAAATTTATCATGGCGGACGGTTGTGTCCACCGGATTTAGTCCCAAATGGGGACATTGTCAGTGCTAGTGCAGTTCCACCGGGAGAGAACGGACCGGTTCCCCGTGCATTAGAGGATGGGGAAATTAAGGGAATCATTCATGCGTATGGGGAGGGCACCCGTCGAGCTATTCAAGCCGGATTCGACGGTGTTGAAATCCATGGAGCGAATGGCTACCTGATCCATCAGTTCTTTTCTCCCCATTCAAATCGTCGTGACGACCACTGGGGTGGAAGCCTGAAAAAACGAATGAACTTTCCACTGGCTGTCATCAATGAAATCCAGAAAACCGTGAATGACCACGCAAAAGATCCATTCATCGTAGGTCACCGGCTTTCTCCGGAAGAACCTCAAACTCCGGGTATTACAATGGCGGACACGTTGGAATTCGTTGATGTGTTATCCGATAAGGAACTGGATTACATTCATGTTTCACAAATGAATTTTTGGTCTCGCTCTAGACGTGGTGTGGAAGATACACGTTCACGCATAGAAATCATCCAAGATCGTATAGGGAACAAAGTCCCAGTTATCGGAGTAGGCTCCATCTACTCAGCCGAGGATGCCCAATCCGCAATCCAAAGCGATGTACCTTTGCTAGCTTTAGGACGCGAACTTATTATAGATCCTGACTGGGTAGGCAAAATCGAACAAGGAAAGGCTTCCGACATTGAGACCATTTTAGATACAAATGGTCAAGAACGGCTGGTCGTACCAAATCCTCTTTGGAAAGCGATTATCCACACCCCTGGATGGTTCCCTGGTGTCGATTAACAAATTTAAATTCTTTCTTCAAAAAGCCACCTACAAAAGGTGGCTTTTTATACGATTAATTCCAATAATAATGGTTACAGACTTCTTAAAAACCTTTCATAACATCATTATACTCACAAACTGTATATCTTACTGGTATTCTGGTAGATTGCCTACCCAGTTTTTCAGCCGTTCAAGATATCCGTCGACATACCTTCTCTCGAAGAGCGGCTTCATCCCTCAGGCATTGATGTACTCAGGATTGTTGACGAGATGAATTCGGGAAACGTAGCTTCGGCATTTCGCGTTTCAAAGTGTTTATAGCAGAACTTGTCGCGTCGCCCGTTGCAGAAGATAGGTAATTAATTTCAGTATTATTGTAAGGCTACCAACTTTGTTGTTAAATGACTGAAAGGGGCAGATTGTTTGATGATACTATGCTAAAATGGCACCAGATAAAAATTGTTTTAGAGGTGGGGATTGAAAATGCAGCGAGGTAATGCATAAAAAATGGATATTGTTGTTCATACAGTACTTTTAATGCTTGGTTTAGCAATGATCATATTATCCGCTTTTGATATTTTTACTGCGGATCATTCTACGATTTGGATTATATGAGGGATTCTGTTTTGATTGATGGTGTATCCCGGTTTTTTTACATAAAAAAAACATAAACGAGACGAACAGTATATATGTTAAGCGATCGGACGCGATTATGAAACAAACAATTGCCATTTACGCTTTGAATCAGGGGAATGGCTTACAACAAGGAGGGTATTTAAGATTCTAACCCTTATTATCATTCTAGTATCTATTCTAGTTTTAGATCAATTTATCAATCGAAAACTAATAATGAAATTGAATATAGAGGAATCTGACTTAGGTAAAAAATACGTAAATAAACTACATAAATATGGTGAAGGAATACTCTATTGGATTAGTTTAATTGTGATAATTATAGCAGTAAATGAATTCCCACATCTCAGAATACTTATTTTTGTTGGTATGACTGCTGTGTTCGCTTTTCGTACCATAATGAAATGGATTTATGCAAGAGAAAGTAAAACATACCTCTTAAGTGCTATAACTTGTGTTTTATTCATTTTAGGATCGGTTATTTATGGGGTGACAGATTACTCTAATTTAATTTAATACGAACGGGCGCCTTCCCCTAATAAAGTTAGGCGCCTGTCTTGCTATATAAGGGCCATGGGAAAACATGCAAAGAAGATATCACGTCTTACCGAAAACAAATCGGGTATATACCTAAGCAGCCGATATTGTATGATAAACTAACACTTCACGAATATTTGAGATTAACGGCAATGGTTTATGACGATGCGGAGTTATATCTATAAAGGCAGACAATTGTATAATCGATATACATCGGCTAATGGTGCATCCGAAGCATTTCAGAAAAGGAATTGCCCGGAGGTTATTAAATTGTATTGAAGGCAAAATGGAAAACTTTGTAGCAGTAGTAGCGTCAACCGGGACTAAAAATGCACCAGCAGTAGCCTTCTATTTGAAAAATGGACTTTTAAAGACAGTAGAAACAAGAATAACCGAGCACCTATCTCTAACTTTTTTTAAAAAGCAACGATAATAACAAGTCTGGTAAAAGGAGAAACTGGATGATTTTCACTAAAAAAAGAACCGCAATAACTGGCGTTGTGCTTATTCTCTTATTGGCGGCAATTGCATTGATTTATTACTATTCCTATTATGAAGAAGACCTGAACAAACCGCTGCCGATGACTATCACGGTAGATGGGGAAGACGATCAAGAACCGGAAACCATTGCTTATCGCTTCTGGTTTGATTATATGAATCAGTATCAGGGGGATGATGTGAGTTCCTGGAAACGGTTGACGGACGTACGTTATAACGACTTTCAATTATTGGCTGGTGATGAAAAAGAATTTGCTGTTGAGGTAGCATTCTGGGTACAGTTGGAAAAGGGAAAGTGGTCCACCCATCATCGTTGGGGAGAAGTGCAAGAGGACGGTAAGGTAAAAAATCTCCAGTGGACCTTTCGGATCAGGAAAACAGGCGAAAACGAGTATACGCTACTTAGAATTGATGACATATCTAAGGCCACTGGCGACTTACCTCCGTTAGAAGATACCTATCAAAAAGAGGCTGGAATAGAAGTTCCCGATGAGAACAATCGTTACCGGATCGGAAATGACACGCTCGAAGTCACATATAATAACGGTGAAAATTGGACGGCAGTTCCAGTAGACATTGATCAATTATTTGAAGGCGATTATAACGGGCCAAAAGATGAATTGATTGATGACAGTTATCTGATAACACCAGAAAGGACAGCTTTCGTTGTCGGCGGTCATCAGGATATAAAAGTATTGCAATCAACGGATCAGGGAGAAACCTGGGATACAGCAACGATCCCTAGCCCATTCCAAGCAGTACGGATGCGTATGCTTGATTTTGTATCTGAGAACAACGGCTTTTTGATTCTAACTGGAGGCCGTACGATGAGCTGGGAAGGCAATATGATTTTCAAAACAAATGATGGTGGCACAACTTGGGATGAAGTCGGAAATGTACCGTTAGAACGACAAGTAACAAGCGGCGGATTTATCAATGAAAAGCTCGGATTCGTGTCATTTGGGGCAATTTCCAGGAACAGTAATCCGGAAGTGCCTGACTTATATCGGACAGCAGATGGCGGCAAAACATGGACACAGGTGGAAGTGCCAATCCCAACAGAGTATAAGGGGATTTTCACTGTTGCGGAAATTCCAACATTTGACGGATCCCAGGGCACATTGCTTGTGAAACAGGGCCAAAACGGCGATTATCAAGGGGGAAAAGTTATGGCTAAGTTTGTCTCTGTTGATGATGGTGTAACGTGGTCATTTGCGAATTTAGTTGATCCGGATGATGTGATGGAAAGGTGATTAGGGGGGAATGGAAAAAGGCTTGAACCTGGCATTCCTCTTTGACGATATCCAGGCCGATAAAAGGGTCCATATGTGATCACCACTTCTTTCATCGATTTGCCGATGCGCCCCTTGCATCACTCATAATTTCATAGCTTCGCTTGTTATACGGAATCGGTGCCACGCCGGCCAAATCGTCCTCCCCCGGCTACCTTAAGCATCAAACTTATTAAAATAGATCAACCAGAAATGACTGGCTAACCTTATAAAAAATGAACGAAAGGGATGAATTTTTCGATGTTATGGATTGCTACACAAGATAAACAAAGTTTGGTGAATGTAAAAGAAGTTACTGTAAATGGGAAAAAAATAGAAGGTGTTATTGGTAGTGCAACGTTAGATGAATGGAGCAAAGTTTTGGGGAAGTACGAATCAAATGAAAGAGCATTAGACATTCTTCATGAAATATTTATGAAAATGGAAGAAAGCAGTGGTATTTCTGTGACATACATGATGCCTAAAAAATAAGTATCAACTGCTGAGTAATCATTGTATCTGCCGTTACCAGTCGCTTTTCACCTAATTGACAGAATAGTTTGAGTGAAGTCATAGACTTTGAATTTGATCGCCTGTTCCGGCCTTTCATACAAAAAAGCAATCAATGAAGAGGAGTGTTCCATAAATGAAATTAAACGCAGATAAAATATTGCAATCTCTAAACGAGGAAGAAGTTTACTCCTTTATGCGAAATGTCCTATTTCGGTTGGATTATTTAGATACTACTGCATACCCAGAGAAACAATTCATAACAGATGTAAGGGATTTGAAAAAGAGATATTGGCAGTTACATCAACAACGTACCAACCCGAATAGAGAATATGAAGAACAACAAGTCAGCAAAGTGCATATTGTCTTCGATCTTTCTAGTAGTGGGTCTTTAAAAATTGCGCTACGGGAAATTCTAGCAGCAGAGGGAGAAAAGGTTATCGCTTTTTCCGATATATTTTCAGTGGGTCCGATTTGGCGGTTACATACGGAAGAAGGTTTGAAAAAACGAAAAGAATGGTTGTTCTATCATATTAATCTAGAGGAAGAATATATCGATGACTTTGGAGAAGAGTTTGTAAAGATTCGTTCGCAAATTGATGCCATTCCAGATGCTATTCCGATTCACATTTGGTACGGGGATAATGCCCACGAACAAACGGGTCTGCGGGTAGCGCTTTATTTATTGAGAGAAAAGTTGAATCCAGTCAAGCTAATCAATACCACCAAAGCGTTTCGTACTGTTTTTGCAGAGAAAAAAACAGACGATTATCCAAGGAATACAGCCGAAATCGCATCGGAACAATTAGCAGCTATCTATCAAGAGACATCAGCTAAAGAATTAACACCTGTGCAGCGCAGGGAACTAGCGAAAGAATGGGTCACTCTATCAAAAGGTGATAAAAAGCTTCGATTATGGGAAAATGGTCACATCCATTCTGTGTCGGAGGACTACCTGGATGATTGTATCATTCGATCATTGCAAAAGCTTAATAAAGAACGGGGAAGTAATGATTTTATCAAATCGGCTAGATTAATCGGTGAGGTCATTGGCCACTCTTTGCATGTTGTAGGTGATGGATTTATAGAATACAGAGTCAGGGAGCTTATCGTAAACGGGATATTTGATATAAAAGGTGTACCCAAAGCGATGAGATACTACGAAGTTAAGTTTCGGTCTCCCCAGATGCTGACTGGTATAGATTAATGAATGCTTGAAGTATAACAGGGAGTATGTTTATGAAAATAGTTGTATCGTTCGTAACTGTATTTATTATTTCGTTTTTATTGATCTTTAAATTAGTTTATAACGGAAATAAACAAGAACCCGAGGGAGAAAAAATAGGTTTCTTCATGGTTATTTTTGTTACAGTAATGCTTGCCTTACTTCCTACGGCTGCAGTAGGACTGATGTTATTTCTTTTACTTGGTTCCGCAAATGCTGTAAACATGATTTTTTCTTTAAATCTAAGCGTGGATCAGTTAGTTGTTTTAGCCATTTGTTTTTTGGTTTATTCATTTATCATTGAAAGCATTATTGAAATAATAGTGAAGTATATATTAGGAGAAAATGTATTTTATCATAGTACTGTACTACTTATACGGATAGGCGTTTTTTATGTTATTGGAAAAGGTATTGGTCTGAATCCAAAAGTTAGTTTCTTCATTGCAGCAGGAGTTGCAATCATGATCCTTTTGATTGAAACCTTATATAATTGGAGAGAAAAAATAAACAAAAGGATTTAAAAGACGAATAAACCGGTCTTCAACGATCGGGCTAATCGAATCGTACGTCTTTCTGAAAACGGCCATTTTAATGGAATCATTAAGGGAGGATGTATCATGAACGAACATAAGATTTATACAATGCGTGTCGCAAAAGTCTATCCTGTGAGTTGGCAAGGGGAAAGCGATGAAGAAGATTTTGCGGAAATAATAATGAAAAACGACGAAACACCGATTTCATGTTATAGCTTTCATTTTAAGTAATGATTAAACAATCGGGTGCTCTTCCAAAAGAGCCCTTTCTTGGTTCATCGGGCCAGATTGTAGGGAATGAATTTTAAGAAAGAGGTGGACAGAATTGATTCTTTTAGCAGAAATTTTAAAGGCAGTAGCTAGCTTTATGCTTATTTTAAGTTCTGGTTTTTATTTAAGGCATCTAGAGAAAACTAAGAAAAAAAGAAAGCTTTCAGGTCCTGAATTTGCAATGTATCTATTCGTACAAATTGCGTTTGCTTTCTTTGCAATCGGTTTACTGATTGGAGTGTTTTTTAGATAGAAAAGCAACTCAAACTTTATCATCATTTACCAATTTGAAGGTGGAAGACAATGAAGAAGTTAACAACTTTTCTCGCCATTATCTGCTCACCGATTATTCTGACTGCATGTAGTGATGAAGTGGCTCTTTCGATTGGATATTTTTTTTGACACACATATTAGATAATGCTAATATGATGTAAATAAAACATATTAGTTTATTCTAATATATAAGGGGAGAAATACATGTCAAAAATAGATCTTGATACGAAGGTGAAGTTTATTCATGGGTTTTCCCACAAAACAAGGATACAAATTCTTGACAGCATAAAAGACAACGAAAAAACTGTATCGCAAATTGTTGATGAGATAGAAGGTAATCAATCAAGTGTATCACAACACTTAGCTTGTCTCAGAGGTTGTGGTCTTATTGTTAGTAGACAAGAGGGGAAATTTGTCTATTATCAATTACGAAATGAAAAAGTACGTCAATTGCTAGCTATGTTTGATGACGTTCTAATAGACATCCATATGGATATAGGTACGTGTAAAAATCACATAATTTAGGGGGTGATATGATGAGCTGTTGTTCTAATAGTCAAGAAAAAATAGTAACAAATAGCAGTTGTTGTGGTGCAGAGGGTGCTAAAGAAAGTACTAATACACATAGCTGTAGTACTGAAGCGGATAAAGCCACAGCGTCGTGTTGTAGTAGTGAAGAAGGATCAAAAGGGATTGGTGGATCCAGTTCTAAATCAGATACAGTCAACAAGAGTTGCTGCAGTACAGTAGAAGAGAAAACATCTTGCTGTAGCAATCCTAAAGGGGCGACTGTTGGCGTGGATTCAGCACAGGAAGGGGAGGAAATTGAATACAGAGTTTATGGTATGGATTGCCCTTCATGTGCATCAACCATTGAGAAAGGGTTACAACGCCTAAAAAATGTCATTAGTGCAAAAGTTAATTATAACACCGAAAAATTACAAGTTGTTGCAAATGGAAACTATTCATCCGCACAATTAGAGAGCACAGTGCAAAATCTCGGATTTACCGTTGAACGGATATTTCAAAATAACAAGATGCGGATTTATGATGTTCAAGGGATGGATTGTGGTAGTTGTGCGAAAAGCATAGAAAACCATTTAATTAAAATTCAGGGAGTAAGTGATGTTCAGGTAAGTTTTGCTGCTGGAAATATGAGAATAGAACATACAAATCCAGTAGATGACATTTTAAAAGAAGTTTCTAAAATTGGATTTCATGCATCCTTACAAACGAGAGACAGAAAGCCTGTGGAGAATAAACGAAATAAACATGAATTATTAAATACAATTATTTCGGGGGCATTTATTGCGATTGGCTTTGTCGGTTCTTATATTGGTTTTCCAACGTTTGTTTCTACTATTCTATTTGCTAATGCTATTGTAATCAATGGTTATCAACCAATTAAAAGTGCTTACTATGCAGTGAAAAGTCGTTCTCTTGATATGAATGTATTAATGTCTTCGGCTGCTATTGGTGCGGCAATTATTGGTGAATGGTTCGAAGGGGCAACAGTCGTTTGGTTGTACTCTTTGGGAATTTACTTGCAAAACCGTTCAATGGATCAAACGAGAAAGTCTATACGAAACTTAATGAATATGGCCCCTTCAATGGCATGGATTCGAGTAGACAATGATTTAATAGAAAAACCTGTAGAAGAAGTTTCAGTTGGCGATACAATTGTTATAAAACCTGGTGATAAAATACCTTTAGATGGAAACATTATACAAGGTGAATCAAGTGTTAATCAAGCACCTATTACGGGAGAATCCCTTCCGGTGGATAAAATTATCGGGGATGCTGTTTATGCGGGTACGATGAATGAAAGTGGCTCATTAGAAGTTGAGGTAACTAAATTAATTGAAGATACAACGCTATCTAAAATCATTCACTTAGTAGAGGAGGCCCAAGAGCAAAAAGCACCAACAGAAGCATTTATTGATCGATTTGCAAGTATTTATACACCGATTGTATTTGTTCTTGCCATATCGGTTATTGTCATTCCACCGTTATTTGGATTTGGCTTATGGAGTGAATGGATATACAAAGGGTTAGCTTTATTAGTTGTCGCTTGCCCGTGTGCGCTCGTTATATCAACACCAGTTGCTATTGTTTCCGCTATAGGTAATGCTGCCAAAAACGGTGTTCTCATCAAAGGTGGCACGTTTTTAGAAATTGCTGGTAAAATTAATGCTGTAGCCTTTGACAAAACTGGCACACTGACGGAAGGGAAACCAAGAGTATCTGAAATTCATCCGATAAATACTTCTGAGACGGAGCTATTGTCCGTCGCTTATGCATTAGAAAGTCACTCGACACATCCAATTGCAAAAACGATTGTACAATATGCTCAGGACCGAAACATTTTACAAGCTGAAGGATCACTATTCAAAAACATTGTCGGTAGAGGGGTTAAAGCGACAATTAATAACAAAGTTTATTATGCTGGGAATCATCGGTTATTTGAAGAAATGAATATTTCGCTTAGTAGTGTGGACCATATAATTCAGTCGGTACAACAATACGGATCAACGATTGTAATCATTGGAAATAGGGAAAAGGTTTTAGGAGTTATCAGTGTAACAGATACCTTACGCACTACGACTGTAAAAACATTAGATCATTTACGTAAGGTTGGGATGGAGCAAATTGTTATGCTAACAGGTGATAACGATGGAACGGCAAAACGAATTTCAGGACAAACGAGTATTAATCGTTATTTTACCGAATTACTGCCTGAAGATAAGGTGACAGCATTGAAACAACTACAAAGAGAGGGTAATAAAGTTGCTATGGTTGGTGATGGAATTAATGATGCACCAGCTCTTGCAACGGCAGACTTAGGGATTGCAATGGGTGGAACAGGAACAGACACAGCGATGGAAACAGCAGATGTTGTTTTAATGGCCGATAACCTTGATAAATTACCGTATACGATTAAATTAAGTAGAAAAGCTTTAACAATTATCAAACAAAATATTTGGTTTTCTTTAATTATTAAATTTATTGCATTAGGATTGATTTTCCCAGGGTGGTTAACCTTATGGATGGCGGTATTGAGCGATACAGGTGCAGCAATTATAGTAATCTTAAATGCATTACGCCTTTTAAAGTCGCCAAATCATTAAATGATAGTGCCTATTCTATGGATAGTTCTAAATAACAAACATTCTGTAAGAAAATAGTATTAAACTAAATATTGTTTATTTAGCAAACTTGTAAGGTTTGTTGGATTAGATAAGGTTATCTTGGTTTATATAGGATAGCCTTTATTTTTACTCTTTTTCCTTGTGAAAAGCAGCATTTGGGAGACAACGGAATGTACGGGTAATTCAATCAAAGGTCCAGTTACTAAAGCTCAAGCAATGAGAGGCAGATGAGGAAATGCCGTCACAGCTATAGCTAAACCATTTATCTTATCCGCAGCAGCATTTATAGGTGTCATGTACCTTCCCTCACGCTTTACAGCAATTCTTGTTGATAAAATTGGTCGTCCTGCTATAGCGGTTGCTTCTGGAGTTACATTTTTTCGGTATGGAGCCAGGAAATTGAATAATAATTTAAATGAAAGGAAATTTTCAATTTCCATTTTGTGTTAAAATGAAGGTGCTTCCATAACCTCATCAATCCAAAGGGGTGATGGTAATCACATTTTCATTAATATTTGGATTTCATATGGGGCTTTGGGTCTGTTGGTTATAATTGGTTGCTTTTCTTGCCTGGATCCTACACATTGTTACCTACGAATATTGCAGACTTAATATTTATCCCTGTATGGTTCGTGTTATGTGCGGCCTGTTACTGGATTAATAACCATTAGTTTCTAATTTGGCTTTTTGGCTAGTGGAACTCTGCAGATGTAAACAACTTACCCGTAGTGAACAGTCTTGTGTGAACGGACGTAATAATTGAATCGTGTGCATTCTTCTAATAGGGTTATATTGCTGAAGGAGGGTTATTGAATGCCGATTTGTCAGAATTGTGGTGAAAAATGGACTTGGACACAAACGATTAAAACGATATTTAGGTTAGAATGTCCTTATTGCGCTAAAAAACAATACGAATCCGCATCATCAAGAATACGCAGTGGTATGTTTTGGCTAATCCCGTTCATATTTCTTCCTATTAATGCTGGATTCGAATTCTCAGTTGATTTGTCCCTATTAATTGCGGTCCTACTGGGTTTCGTAATACTTGGTTTATACCCATTTATTTTAAAATTATCTAATGAGGAAGAACCCTATTGGTAATTTTATCGACTTTTCCATTATCGGGCGTACGCATTGGAAAGCCAGTTGACACAATAAATGGTGTTTCAATCTAAATAGAATTCATTAGGCGTCCAAACTGAATAGAAGGGCCATTAGATGGAAAAACGCCTTGGCGTGATAACAGAATGAAATGAAAAAAAGGGGAAATGGTCAAATGACAGACGAACAAAAAAAGGGACGTCTCCATCGGATAAGATGGTGGATTATTGCCCTCGGCGTATTTTTCATTGTGCAATTAATTTTTTTTACTATTGACGGAACATCTTTGGAACCAAACTTAAATGATTCGGACAACATAGTTGGTAAGTACGCAGATTGGCTTTTAGAATCGAGACTTTTTAATGAATGGATCACTCTATATAGCTTCCCATGGTTTAACTTAGCTACAATCCTTTTTGTCATTTTTTTACTTGCAAATGCAGTAACAGATATATTTTCTATAAAGGAAATTAAACAGTGCCGAGGTTAACACAAATCTTAATTTAACCTACGACACAAAAATATGAAGGTTTATAATACAATCGGCCAGATTGTGAGGTTAGGGAAGTGATGTTATGAAATTATTCAAGTCGATGAATGAAAGAGAATCACTTCATTGGAAAAAGGGGGCTTTTTTTGGTTTTTATACTTACTTGCTGATATCAGCGGTAAATTATTTTTATTATTTAGCAACGGAAAATGTTTTATTTTCTCCCACCTTTGTTTTTTGGAGTGGTTTATTAGGTGCCTTTGTATTTGAACTAATTTTTAATCTTAAATATAAATATCGATCCGATAATTGATTTTCTTTTCGAATCTACTGGGATACATCGATTGGGTATGTCTACCTTGTCGGGAAATGTAAGAATGATGAAGGTAGCCGAAATGATTGGAATGCAGGAAGAGGCGCGAATAAGGAATGCGAGAACGATAGATGGTGAATACTTTGATGCAATTAAGATGGGAATATTACGAGAAGAATGGGAAGGGTTAAAAAGTAAATAATGGTCATTTTTCAGCTATCAATCGTTGTGCCAGAATCGGGCGAGATTGTTTAATAAATTATCGTGTGGAACTGATGAATGATGCATAAGGGTAGCCCTCGATAACTTAATAATGTATATTAAAATTAATACCACGTGGGGGTATGTCAATTGGGAAATATATATGATGTTATTATTATTGGGGCTGGTCAAGCTGGAATTGCAATGAGTTACCAATTAAAACAAAAAGGTATTAATAATTGTCTTATGATAGATGCACAAAAACGTATCGGAGACTCTTGGCGTTTCCGTTATAAATCACTTGTACTATTCACTCCAAAATCATATTCTGCTCTTCCAGGATTAGAAATGAAAGGTGATTCCAATTCTTATCCAACAAAAGATGAAATGGCTGATTATTTGGAGGGGTACGTAGCTTACTTTAATTTGCCAAACAAAATGGATACCGTCGTTACAAGCATTGAAAAGAGGAATAATTATTTTAGCGTATTTACATCGGAAGAGAAGTATCAATCAAAGAAGGTAATTGTTGCTTCAGGTGCTTTTCAAAAACCATATGTACCACACGTGATTAAAAATGAGGGTAATGTAGTATCACATATGCATTCCTCTTTATACACTGAACCAAAAGACCTTAATAATGGAACCTCATTGGTTGTAGGAGGAGGCAACTCGGGAGCGCAAATTGCGGTTGAGCTGTCGAAGGATAGAGAGGTTATCCTTGCTATATCACACAAGCTAAAATTCCTCCCTTTGGAGATATTTCGGAAAAGTATTTTTTATTGGTTAGAGAAACTTCAACTTTTGTATGCTGGTACAGATACAATTAGGGGCAGACTCTTTCAAAAAAGAAATGATCCCATCTTTGGAAAAGAGTTAAAACAAGCCATTGAAAGTCGGAAAGTAAAAATTAGACCAAGGGTAACAGAGGTTGACGGCAAAAGAGTAACTTTTTCCGGTGGTAGTTCACTTGAGGTAAGTCAGATTATTTGGGCTACTGGCTTCGTTCCATTGTATGAAATAATTCGTATTGATGGGGCGATTGATAAAAAAGGCAATCCTATACATAATCGAGGTATTAGTCCAATTAATGGATTATATTATATTGGGTTGCCTTGGCAGCATAGCCGTGGTTCTGCTCTCATTTGTGGTGTTGGAAGAGATGCTGTGTTCTTGGCAGATAAACTTTTTTGATTACAGCAATCGGGCCATTTAATCGAACAACTATGTCCCAGAATAGGATTATAGGAGATGAAAACTATTGAAGAAGATTCATATTTACCACATTACATTAACAAACGGTGAACTACTTAAGGATATTAAAATCAAGGGATCGCTTGAACGAAAACTTTCTGGTGTTGGAGTAAATTTTATCTCCGCAGAGGATGCTGACGGAAAAACAGTTACGCTTAGTAAATTTCATATCATCAAAGCAGAACTTGTTAAAATCGAGGAGTAATCACGTAACTGCAACAATAGGGCGCAGTTGTGGAACATAGGCTTTCAGGAATCAGTCTATATTGTTGAAGGTTATTCGCTTTTGGGGGAGGGGAATCAAATGAAAAAAATACACATATTCAATATTGTTTCAGGGGTAATTGTGTTATTAATTTTGGGTTCAGCGATAGCAACAGGTAGCAATTTATTACCGTATGCTTTAATAGCTTTGTTTTTTATTATTTACAAGTTCAAAACAGAATTAGAGCAATCGCCTTGTTGGGAAACATAATCATCCTTCTTTTTTCGCTAGCGACCTTATTGCCCTTCCTATTGGCTCCTTAGCTAATAAAAGATTATGCCGTAATCGGGCGCAATTGTTTATTAAATGATTACGCCGATATTGAACAAAAGGACCATTTTGCTGCATAACGCTTTAAAGAAAAAGGAGGGGTTGGATGTTAAATCGTGTCATTCAACAATTTGGATTGAATGTGTTATCAATTAATGAGGTTGAAGATTCCCATAGTTCCACAGTCTATAAATGCAATTTGCTTAACGGGGAAAATATTTTTTTAAAAATACCTTACACGAAGCTGAAGTGTCAGCGAGAGTTAAAAGCCTATGAAATCTTAAAAGAAAGAGTTTCCATTCCTAAAATGTTGGATTATTGGTCTGGTGATGAGGAGTGTCCTGGCGCATTTTTATTATCTGAATTAAAAGGACAACCGTTAACAACAGTAGCGTTTCAGGTTGGGGTCCTTCATGCCTCGATGCATCAAATTCAACCGCCTACCACGCCGAAGTTAACCGGTATACAAAATGAATTTCCGAACTGGTCTAATTTTGTTGAACGTCAATTTTATAGTTTTGCTGAGGATGTAAGAGAAGTTTTGGATGAAAATTTATACAAACAAGCCGTTGAAAAGTTTGAGAAAATGAAACTACAGCTACCTCCTTCAGATGGTCCAAGCTTTATACATATGGATTTTCGTCCAGCAAATATAATTGTTGATGAAAATAAAGTTTCAGGCATGATAGATTTTGAAAGTGTACGATTTGGTTCAACAGAAATCGACTTCACCAAACTGTACCGGGATTTTTTACGTTTCGATTTTACCTTGTATCAGTCCTATCAAGAAGGCTATAACACTATAAGGTCATTAATTGATTTGGAAGTTGTATTGCCTTTTTATCGATTTACAGATGCCTTTAATAGTATTGGCTGGTGTAAACGACGTGGAATTGAAAAAAACGCTTCATTTCTTGAAGAAAATTTATCAAGCCTAAAAAAAATGTTACTATAAACCGCAATCGGGCGGTTGTTTAACAAGTATTATCTCCAATTTTAATCAGAGAGGATGATAAGTAGTGGGTAGAAATAAATTAATGGTGTTATATCCTAACATTAATCGGAATATTTGGATTGGTAGCAATGGTTTTAGGATATACTGAACCATCTTTAATAAAAGCTGTCTTATTCATTGTCGGAATCACTTTGTTAGTTATTTCTTTGTTTAAAGAAAAAACGAAGCTAAAAAATATCTAATAAAGTTCTTTCAACAACGGGCAGATTGTCTTTTGGTTTTGCATAGATAGTGAATCGTAACTGAAGTGATATAATGGAAGAGGTGTTATTACATGGATACAGCTAAGGATCGTTTACTTAAAATTATTGTTGAAATACCTGAACAAGAAGTGGATAAAATTTTGGGTTTTGCAGAGTATTTAAAGGCTAAAAGAGATAAAAGAATGTCTGAGGATTTAACAAAAAATAGTGGGAGTAGCTTGGGTTTTTGGGATAATGACATCGATGACGAGGTTTGGAACAATGTATAAACAAGGTGATATTGTTTTAATACCAGTTCCATTCAGTGATTTAAAAACCCACAAGCAACGTCCAGTACTTATTATTTCAAATGATAGTTATAACATAATAAGACGGTGTTTAAAATGAGTATTAACCGTGAAGAACTTAAAACGGCTAATTGACTTTATTCACGAAGAGGACGGCTGAGGTATATGACTTTATTGGTTATTTAAATATGAACCGTGAAAGAAAAGCCATTGATCAAATGGATTTAGACCTTTTTTCTAAGGATAAGGAACTCATCCAGCAAGTACAGAAAAGTCGGGAAGATCGTGAAAGAGGACGTATTTATGACCAAGAGCAGGGACTAAAATATCTTCAGCATAAAATCAGGGAGTTTGAAAGTGAACAAAACTTATAATGTCTATTGGTCACAAACTGCCTTGATGAATTAAGCAATATTTTTGCATATCCACCAGAAGTTAAGGAACGGATATATTTGGATGCTTATAAGCGATTATCATATATGCCTGTTTTGACTGCAAAGCAAATACCCTATGGGACTTTAAAAGGTATTGAGTAAGACTTGGTTTATATCAAGAAATTCTAATATTTGAGGTTAATGAAGAAGCATCTGTCCTTTACCGGGGCATCGGCCTATTTTGTTGAGTCATGATTTCGAGTAAAAATGGTTGAAAGCAGAATGATTATTCATATGAATTTAATAGGTGATAGCATTGATTATGTGGAAAGATTATATAAACAGCATTTCAAAAGAATGTCAGTTTAAAGCACCTGCGACTGCAACAGCGTTGTTATCAATTAAAACTGAATTGAATATTAAATTACCTAAAAAGTTAACCGATTTATATAATGAAACAAATGGTGTATATGGTAACTATGGCATCTCTTTTATTTGGCCAACAGAACAGGTGATCAAAGAAAATATATTTTTTTGGACTATTAACGAACATAGAGATTCTATGGAGCTATTAGATACTTTTTTATTTTTTTCTGATGCTGGTAATGGTGATTTATTTGGATATTCAATAAAAAATGGAAGTATCCAGAATGAAGATATTTATGTCTGGAATCATGAAGATGATAGTCGAAGTCTAATTGCATCATCGTTAGAAGAGTTCCTCAGAGGTTGGATTATTGGGGAGATTTCTATCTAATTTTTTAATATTAAAAATGGATTAACCGAAATGACTGGCTGAGCCTATAATACGATGCGCAATTGTTTATTAAATGATTACGCCGATATTGAACAACAAGGCCATTATGTTGAAGTAATTTTATTAAAATAATACCAAGGAGTTAAAATGAAAGTTATTATAGTAAGTATTGCAGTAGTATTAATATTATTTCTTGTATTTATTGCCTTGGGAATTGCAGTAAATAAGCGAAATATGAAGAAAGATAAGTATGATCTATTAAATTATTTCAAAAAAAATAAAGATAAATTATCTATTACTCTAAAAGAGAACGGCCAAGATACCTTGGTTTTAAATTCAGAAAGGAATTTTCCATTAGCAAGTACATTGAAAATAATAATAGCGTTTAATTTCGTTAAAAGTGTAGCAAATAACAAATTTTCTATTACCGATAATGTGGAGTTAAATGAACTTGAAAAGTTTTATATTCCAAATACAGATGGAGGGGCGCATCCTAAGTGGAAAAAGTCAATTGATAATCCTACAGAAGTTTCTTTATTAGAAATCGCTAAAGGAATGATGCAATTTAGCTCTAATGCTTGTACAGATTTTTTAATTAATAAAATTGGCCCGGATATTATTAACGAGAGCATTGAAGTACTTAATCTAAATCACGATAAAATTGCTTATTTAACACCACCTATCTTAATCCCAGGATATTTATCAGATAAACGAAGTTTGGCTATAAATAAGCTAGAAGCAATGGACAAACAATCTTATCAAGAATTATCACATAAAATATTTGAGAAAATGAAAGCCAATGAAACTACAGATCTCGAAGAAAAGGCACCTAAGATGTTAAATCAGAAAATGCAACTTTTAATCACGAACAAAACGGCTTCTTCAACAACAAAACAATATGCAGATTTAATGTTTAGATTAGGAAAAGAACTTTTCACCAAAAAAGAAAAAGAATTATTTAGTGAAATTCTTATAGGAGAAAATGTTAAAGATGATGGGGATGATTATTTTTGGTATAAAGGTGGATCTACTATGTTTGTTTTAACTTCTGCCTTATATAAAGAATCTAAGGATAGCACTGTATCTGTTTCTCTATTTATTAAAGATGATACAGGCGGAGAATTGTACTGGATAAGAAATATATTTAGCGATTTTGTTAAAAGTGTTGCGACAAATATGGAGTTTAGAAAAATGGTAAAGGAAAGACTAAATTAAAATGTGCAGCAATCGGGCGATATTCTTTCATATGGATTGGCGCCTTTCAGTAATTCAGCTATTTTGTTGAAATGAGAATGACATTTTGAAGAAATATACTTAAACAAACGAGCCGCTTTGTTCAATAAGAATTTTCATTCGTTCGTTCATATTCGTAGAAAACAGTGAAACAGATGGATTACTTTATTATGTGACTCGGTGAGTCAAAATGAAAGGAGAATGTTCATGTTAAATTTAGGAAGTTTGCTACTTGGGATAATTGCTTGGGTTGTTCCCTTTTTAGCTATGAAACACCCTTCAAAAGAATGTTTTAACTTCATTATTTTTAGTTTTAGTGCTTGTATAGCATCGTTGTGTTTGCAGCTATTCGAAATTAATAATAGAGTGCAATTGGAAGATTGGTCTGCACTCATGGATACTATTGGAACGTTAATATGGGTTGCTGTTATACTTGCTGTAATAACAATCATACTTAATATAATAGCGGTAGTTATATGCACCCAAAAGGAAACAAAAATTTAGTAACCTGCTACATACATTTTGTGTTCTTCTAATCCCACTGTAAATACTCGTTGTGCCTTGTTTTTCGCTTTACTAATCAGTGTATCAGAATCCTTAAATATTTTTTCGTGTAGAATTAAAATTTTGTTTAATAAATTGGAATCGGGAAATCCTTCCATATTCACGAACTCCAAAAAGCACTCCTCCTTCTCTTTTTCCAGAAAATAACCCGATATAGGAGCATTCTTATTCGGTTCACCAATAGCAATAATTTGTGAAAATATTTTTCAATCGGGCGCTTTTCCCTAATAAGTATAGCGCCATACCTCGTATAAACCTAGATTCTAGAAAAAGAACGGAATAAATTAACTTATTGCTTTTTATGGCCGTAAACGAAACGAAGGCAAACCGCACAAATGAGGGGGTTTTCTACGTTGCAAAAGTGTGAAAGCTGCAACTCACAATTTAGCTGGAGTAAGATTTATAAATCATTCTGGTGGAGTTATAAACCAATTAAATGTGACAGTTGTGGGGCAAAAAATAATATAACAATTTCTGGTAGACTCACATTTGTTTCATTGACTATTTTACCAATGCTCATATTTGGTCAGTTCTTTTCGCCGTTTAGCAACAGTCTTTTAACCCTTGGAATATCACTTATCATATTTTTAGTTGGCTCATTATTGGTACCTTTTTTTGTTACGTACAAAGCTTCATTGTAAAGAACTTTACTCTTAAACTACGGGTGCATTAATCGAACAATTAAGTGACAGAATCGGGCCAAATTATTTAATAATATATTTAAAGGAGTAGATGACTTATGAAGATAAATTGGACATTGTTTTATTCATATCTTCTTGTATGGATAGTTGTAGGAGCAGTGATATTTGATAATATAGCTCCAATGATTATTTTTATAATTTGTGGTGGAGTATGCGGTGGTTTGATACTTGCTGTAGGAAAAAAGAAAAGAAAAGCTTGTAGTTGAATTATTAAACAATCGGGTGCTTTTCCCTAATAAGGAATAGTGCCAATATCGCCTAGAAGGACCATGTTACGGAATGAAATTATGTTAAAATTGAATCAATGATTCACTTATAGAAGATAAGGGGTGCTTTCCTATGTTTAAAAGGTTTTTGATGGTTTTTTTAACTTTAATTATAGCTGTTGGAGCGGTTTTACTGGCTGCTAAACATCCAACAGGCCCTAACACTGTTTCATATGATGAACCAGCTGGTTTGTGGATATCTATTGGAATGATCATCGTTCTTTTTTTACCGCCTCTGATTTTATCGCTATTTAGCAAACATGTTGTGCGAATAATATCTGCAGTGTATCAAACGTTTGTAGTAATTTCTTTTTTAGGAATGATACCAATCGGATTTCTTTCTCCTCATCATGTTGGGGCAAGCGTTATTGCAATTTTAGGAGCTTTCGTTAGTATAGCTAGTGTTATTGTAACCTTAAAAGTGGATTCGAATAAAAAATAAAATGTTGATTAATCGTGCGCTTTAGCAGAATAAGAAGTAGGCATTACATTTGCATGATCGATCATTTTATGTGGAATTAGGAGTGATGAAAATACCCACTTGCGAGAATTGCCATAATAAGTGGAGCTGGAAACAAACGATTAAAAAGACTTTTACATTGGATCCTGCAATGACATGTCCTTATTGCGGGAAAAAGCAATATCAAACACAAAAATCAAAAACGAAAAGTAGCTTTTTTAACGCTATCATTTTATTACCACTACTGATTAACGCTTTCTTTGATATGCCCGGAATCCTCTTATTAAGTCTATTTCCCGTTTTATTCGTTTTGATTATGTCATTTTCCCCGTTCTTTGTGGAGATAAGCAGCAGAGAAGAATATATTAACTTTTTTAAATAATAGGTTGTTAGAAAAAGGAAAGTATCAGAGAGAAGATACATGAAAGATTTCGTAAGGGGCTAAGTAGGGAAAACGATACATATCAATTGACAATGTTTTAAAAATATAGTATCTAAGAATTGGGATTAGCACTCTCGAACATTAAGTGCTAAAATGAATGATAGAAAAAAGGAGAGTTTATAAAATGGCAAAGAAAGAATTTAAAGCTGAATCCAAGCGTTTATTGGACATTATGATTAACTCAATCTACTCACAAAAAGAAGTGTTTTTGCGTGAACTTATATCTAACGCTAGTGATGCCATCGATAAAATGTATTATCAGGCGTTGACAGATGATTCGATGACGTTTCATAAAGACGATTATTACATAGAAGTGATTCCAAATAAAGAAGAGCGTACATTAACTGTAAAAGATACAGGAATTGGGATGACAGAGGAAGAACTGGAAACAAATCTTGGGGTTATCGCTAAGAGTGGCTCACTTGCATTTAGAAAAGAGAACGAAATTGAAGATGGCCATGACATTATTGGTCAGTTTGGTGTTGGTTTTTATGCAGCTTTTATGGTTGCTGATAAAGTGACAGTAAAGACCCGCTCCCTTAGCAATGAACAAGCCTATAAATGGGAATCAACGGGGGCAGATGGTTACGCGATTGAAAAGGATGACAAGGAAGATATCGGTACAGAAATTATTTTGAATCTGAAAGAAAACACGGATGATGAGGATTATGACCAATTTCTTGAAGAACACCGTCTGCAAACCATTATTAAAAAATACTCTGATTTTATTCGCTATCCGATTAAAATGACGGTGACGAAAAGCAAACCACAGGATGAAGACAGTGATGAATATGTTGAATATCAGGAAGAAGAAACTGTCAATAGTATGGTTCCCATTTGGCGAAAAAATAAAGAGGAACTGACAGATGAAGATTACGAGAATTTTTATAAGGAAAAACACTATGGCTTTGACAAACCGCTAAAATATATCCATACGAAAGTGGATGGAACGATCCGTTATAACGCCATTTTATATATTCCTGAAAATGCACCTTTTGATTATTACTCACCAGAATATGAAAAAGGGCTTGAACTGTATTCCAATGGCATTTTAATTATGGAAAAAAGTCCGGAACTCCTTCCAGACTACTTCAGCTTTGTTAAAGGAATGGTAGATTCTGAGGATTTATCGTTGAATATTTCCCGCGAAATGTTGCAGCACGATCGTCAGTTGAAACTGATCGAAAAAAATATTACGAAAAAAATTAAGCAGGAACTTAAGAAGCTCCTTCGCAATGAACGTGAAACATATGAAAAATTTTATGATGCTTTCGGTCGTCAGTTGAAATTTGGTGTGTATAACAATTTTGGGGCAAATAAAGAAACGTTAAAAGATTTACTCTTATTTTATTCGTCAACAGAGAAAAAACTTGTTTCCTTACATGAATATGTTGCAAGAATGCCAGAAGAGCAGAAATACATTTATTATGCTGCAGGGGAATCCAACGAGCGGATTGAAAAATTACCACAAACTGAACTTGTTGCTGATAAAGGGTATGAGATTTTATATTTCACGGATGAAGTTGATGAATTTGCCATCAAAATGCTGAATGAGTACGAAGGGAAGGAATTCCGCTCCGTTTCCAGTGGCGATTTAGGGATCGATACAGAAGAAGAAAATCAAAAGGCGAAAGAAGAAGAAAACGAGCATCAGGACATGTTTGTAAAAATGAAAGAGATTCTTTCTGGTAAAGTTTCTGACGTTAAAGTATCAAAACGGTTAAAGTCCCATCCTGTCTGCCTTTCTACGGAAGGTGAGATTTCTTTAGAAATGGAAAAAGTCATTAACGCTATGCCGAACAATCAGCAAATTCAAGCGGATAAAGTGCTTGAAATGAATATCGACCACGACGTGTATCATTCATTAAAAGCAGCTTTTGATAAAGACGAAGAAACATTCAAGCTTTATACGAACCTACTATATAATCAGGCGTTATTAATTGAGGGTCTTCCAGTAAATGATCCAGTTGAATTTACAAATGATATCTGTAAAGTAATGATTTAACAAATACAGAAAATAACTATTATAAAGGGTGTACATCAGACTAAGATTTATGCCCTTTAGGATGAAAGCTGAAAATATTACATTTAGCCGACTGGCTCTCAAAAGTATAGCAGGTGCATGGCGGTTTTCTAAAGAAGATAACACGATTGATCATTGATCGTCTGTTATCTTCTTTTCCGCTTTGAAATAATATCAGTAGCACGCAAACGAAACCCATTTTTTCTAATCCAATTTTCATCTTCTTCACATTGGGATTTAACTTGGCGGCTTTAAGATAAAAGTAATTAAAGCAAAGGGGAGAAAAAAATGAAAACATTCGTACTTACAACAGCAAGCGCACTACTTCTAATAAGCGGAGGTATTGGCTACGCGGCTCACGCAAATTCAGACACACCACCTGTATCAGAGAACAGCACTTCAATGAATTACCAAAAATATCAAATTGACGCAGAAAACGTTGACGATCTCCTTGAATACGACACACTTGATGATGTAGTTGACGCTGATGACTTCCATGCTCAAATTGTGGAAAACAACAATCACAAACGTGTGATTCTATTAAAAGATGATAACGGTCAGCTACAATTCAAAAGCATCTACGTTAAAGATACAAATAGACTGAAAATCATTAACCTGCACGAAGGCCTTGTATATAACGAAATCCTCCCATAAATATTTTCTCCCTGATAATGAACAATCATTGTCGTTTACAGGGGTGTCACGAAACATTACGAAAAATAAAGAGATAAATTAAATATGGAAAGTTCGTATGGAAGCCACCTCCTATGAAGGGTGGCTTTTAAAATATTGAAATTTAACAAAGGAGAGATTATGGCTGAGATGCTAGACAATGTGTTGATTGAAGGGTTTGATCGAGAACAGTTTCAGGATGAAGATGTATGTACAATAGATAGGTAGAAAATAATCAAAATTCTTTCAACGGTTCTTTTATTTAGTGTAAAATGCGGGGTAGTCCAGGAGTTACATGAGATTAAGGAAAACTTTAAGAAACAAGAAAAATTTAATTAAGCTTTGTTACAGAAATTAGATGAAATCATTGGTTGGTTTACTTTCTTATTTACAGAAATAGTTTTCGATGCATTTATAAAAATATTTGCACAAAATGCCTTGTCAATCTGATACAATAAACCAATAGTCTAATTAGGGGTGATGTGATGAAAGCTATTCTAATCGGCATATTAGCTGCACTGTTTTTTTCAGTAACATTTATTTTAAACCGTTCTATGGAGCTGGAGGGCGGAAGCTGGATATGGAGTGCATCACTCCGCTTTATGTTTATGCTGCCGATACTGTTCCTCGTTGTTGGCTGGCAGCATAATGTCACACCGGTAATGAAGCATATAAAAGATAATCCGGTCGCATGGATGGTATGGAGTACAATCGGTTTTGGAATGTTTTATGCGCCGCTTACCTTTGCGACAATTTACGGACCGGGATGGCTTGTGGCTGCAACCTTTCAGATAACGATTATAGCAGGGTCTTTACTTGTGCCATTTTTGAGTAAAGGTAAAAAACAGCGCATTCCGATACAAAGTATTTTCATATCACTGATTATTCTTTCCGGCGTATTTATTATGCAACTTGAGCATGCATCCTCGGTTCCGGTCATTTATGTCATTCTATGTGTTATTCCATTAATTATTTCTGCATTCGCCTACCCGCTTGGGAACCGGAAAATGATGAAGGTGGTGAATGGGGAATTAAATACATTTCAGCGGCTCCTCGGCATGACCATTGCCTCGATGCCGTTCTGGTTCATCCTTTCGATTTATGGCCTGGCCGCTCACGGCGCACCAAGTACAAGCCAGGTATGGCAGACATTCATTGTAGCCGTTTTCTCTGGGATTATCGCCACGGTCTTGTTTTTCTATGCGACCGAGCTTGTTCGTCATGATAACCAGAAATTAGCCGGTGTGGAAGCAACCCAATCAGGCGAGGTCGTTTTCGCGCTAGTTGGTGAATTGTTATTTCTAAGTGCAGGTATACCGAGCATCCTTTCTTTTGTCGGGATGGGACTCGTTATCATTGGGATGATTCTGCATAGTGTCGTTTCCGCTTTGGGGAACCGGAAAAAGATGATGATTACGCGGAAAGTGTCCGGGGAAAAGTAAGTTGCTGTTAACAGGAAGATCGTTCAAACTTTGAAGAAGTAATTTCCTATGTTGAGGGAGGAAATTGAAGCTGAACATGGCGGAATAACTTGGAAAATGTGTATCGGTGAGAATTTACAAAGCAATGTTTTAGGAAAGGATCATTTACAATTGCAAGAATATGCTAATAAGCAAGCCTTAATGAGCAGTAAAATGAAACAGGGTGATGTTTGGTTGACAGATGTTCTTTTTAAAAGGAACACGTCAAACTAAACAGCACCCTGTTATTATTGTGGGAATGAGTTAGCCCTGGATGTAGATGTCATTATTGCACCAGTTACTAGCCAGAAACCAAGAAATCAATTTGACGTTGTTCTGGAGTATTGGAAAGAAGCCAGATTGTTGAAGCTATTGTATAGGGTTAATAGATGGTGACACATCTTCAGTCATTTGGGACACATTTTCCTTAATTCTTATTATTATATTTTTGTTTCTCTGTCTCAGAAAGGTCAGTTTCTTCTCCAAGTTCAGTACTGTAATTTAGATTTCTGGTATCAATGGAATTATTACTTCTAACGTTTTCTTCATTCATAGGACGAAACAATAGGGTTAAGCAAAATAACCCACTTAAACCGACAAGTGCATAGACAATCCTTGCCAGTCCAGCTTCTTGCCCACCGAAAAGAGTGGCAACTAAATCAAATTGAAAAAATCCAATCAGTCCCCAGTTAATGGCGCCTATAATCACCAACCCAAGTGCTATTCGTTTTAATGTTTCCACGCCTGAATCACCTCCATTTTTGCTTGTTTTTCTGACATATTTATCTTTCCCTAAGATATTTTCGCTATACGGTGAAAGCTGTCATAATTACATAAAAGATTGTAATAATAAGGAGTAATTCTTAAAGAAATAAGGTGAAAATATGGATATCAATCAACAATTTACCCCCGGTCAGGTGGTGTATATGATTATTCGTAATCCACATGCACAGGATGTGGCTAATGTACAGCAAGCGGCAGTTGTCCAAAATCCGGATAACCCTGATGAACTGGCATTGTTTTTACATGAAACATACTTTCCTTTATCGGAGGAATTTGCGATCTTTGAAACAGAAGAAGAAGCGGAACAGACTTTTTGTGAGGCGTTCGGATCACCGGAGGATAGTGATTATTATGGTTAAACCATTTGTTCCACAGTTAATTTATGTTGAACCCCGGGCACTAACGTATCCGCTGGGTAAGAAACTGGTGGACAAGTTCCAAGATATGGGGATTGAAATCAGGGAGACTACCTCACATAACCATATTCGCAACCTTCCCGGTGATAATCATTTTCAAAAATATCGGAACGCGAAATCAACACTTGTAGTGGGCGTACGCAAGACACTAAAATTTGACACTTCAAAACCATCTGCCGAATATGCCATTCCTTTTGCTACTGGCTGTATGGGGCATTGCCATTATTGCTACCTGCAAACGACAATGGGAACTAAACCATATATTCGGACATACGTAAATACGGATGAAATCTTTGAAGCTGCAGAAGCATATATGGAAGAGCGTGCCCCGGAAATAACACGTTTTGAGGCATCATGCACCTCAGATATCGTTGGGATTGACCATTTGACTCACACACTTAAAAAAGCCATTGAATTTTTTGGGAGGTCTGATTATGGCAAATTGCGCTTTGTCACAAAGTTTGAGCATGTTGACCACCTTTTAGATGCAGAGCATCATGGGAGAACTCGCTTTCGATTTAGTATCAATGATGATTATGTCATAAAATATTTTGAACCGGGCACGTCAAGATTGAATGAGCGGATTAATGCCGCTGTGAAAGTTGCGGAAGCTGGTTATCCTTTAGGTTTTATCGTTGCCCCTATTTATTTACATGATGATTGGAAAGATGGCTATCACGAAATGTTCGAAAAACTGAAGGATGCACTACCCGGATTTGCGAAGAAAGATCTGACATTCGAGATGATTCAGCACCGATTTACTAAGCCTGCTAAACGTGTCATTCAAGAGAATTACCCGATGACAAAGCTTGAGCTTGATGAAGCGAAACGAAAATGGAAATGGGGCAGGTATGGAATCGGTAAGTATGTATATACCAGTGAGGAACAGGAAGACATCAAGGACACACTGGGGAACTATATCCACCAATATTTCCCTGAGTCAAAAATTGAGTATTTTACTTGATAGCGGAAAATCAACAAACCTTTAAGTTACTTGGCTAAGTGAGGAAGAATGAAAAAAATGGAGTAAGAACAAAATATTCATCATAATCTACGTGCTTTTGGTATTATTTTCTTTCCTAAGTAAATAATACGGATAAACACTTTAAAGGAGGGCACATAGATGATTGAGTTGCAAACAGAACTTGAAGGAAAAAGAACCTATTATCGTGATATGGAAAAGCACGCTAAAAAACTTGGTTATTGTCTCGGAGAATGCTGGGACTATCATAAGGGATGCCTGGATGGACTACTCTGGCGCGAAGCAGGTGAATCCATCTATTTAAGAATGCCATTTAAAGTGCTGGAGGGGGAACTTGATCGTCCAAATGCCTATATTCAGTTTGAAACACCGTATGTAATCAAACATGTTGTCAATACAGGGCTGGACAAAAGTGCAAATGCACTGGGCGCTGCTACAGGCTTCAGCCAATTTCAGAAGCCACTAGACAAAGATGGCTTGATTAGGGATAAAAATGAATGGGAAGACTTGGGCGAGCGAACAGTCAATACAATAGTGGAATATGTCCGTTTTGCATAACTATACAATTGGCAAGTAATGAAAGGAGTAACTCGATTGGATCAGCAGGAAATGAAAAGGACTGTAGAGAAAATTATAGGTGAAAGCGCTGTTGGTACGATGGCGACAGTTAAACAGAACAAACCGCATTCAAGATACATGACTTTTATTCGAAACGATTTAAAGCTTATTACCGCAACCAGTTTGGAGACACATAAAGCTGAAGAAATAAAAGCAAACCCATACACCCACATCTTGTTGGGCTATGAAGGAGAAGGGTTTGGTGATCAATATGTGGAATATGAAGGAAAAGCTGTGATATATAGCACTGCTGATCTGAAAAATGAATTATGGAATTCCTACATGGAGCATTGGTTTCATGGGCCGGATGATCCGAATTACATCCTACTGGAAATTACACCGGTTCGAATAAGAATCATGAACAAAACAGGTGCTGAACCAAAATTATTGGAATTTTAACAGGAACCGGGTAGCTTTTATATCCGATATTTTGGTTCGTAGATAAAGTGAAAATTCTTCGCATCTGCATAAGTGTAGCAAGGCATTCGCCGAAAGGTTGGCGAATGCCAAGTTTTCATTATACATTTACAGGTTGATTCCCTTTTGATTTTTCCGCGGTACAATGGATTTCTCCACAGAGATTATTTTTATAACCCCTTCGTTTCATTTCGTTTATGACCTTCATGTGGTACTGGTACAATTTATAGAGAGAATGACTGCATACATAGTTAACCATTTCATGCTTTTTTCCCAGCCGTTTCCCCCCAGTGCGCAACATTCTCTGTGCTGTTCAAGTAGCTACTGACGGAGAATTTTGGGCAACAGATTATCATGTCTCCGTTTAAATAGGTTAATCGATTTTTGGGGCTGTTTCTTAATGAATTGGGATACAGCCCTTTTTAGGAATGGGAAAGTGGACAAAGTTTTAAAATGGGGAATTTACTTGATCCTATTCATTATTGTAAACTAAGTGCAAGCAAATGATTGGATCGATTTAGGATAAAACAAATTTGTATATACTAATCCTATTTTAAACAATAAGGAGAGAAATTACATGACAAAGGGAAATGAAATCAGCAATAATAAGGAACTGTCACCAGAACAAGGTGAAGCATTACTTCGTGTGTTGAGAGCCCGTTTTGAAAAAAATAAGCACCGTCATAAAGGTCTAACATGGGCTAAAGTTCAGGCAAAGTTGCAAACTCATACAGACAAACTGTGGTCACTCCATGAAATGGAAAGAACTGGCGGTGAACCGGATGTGGTAGGTTATGATAAGGAGAAGGATGCATACACTTTTTATGATTGTGCAGCGGAAAGTCCCAAAGGCCGCAGAAGTGTTTGTTACGACCGTGAAGGGTTGGAGTCGAGGAAAAAACATAAACCAGAAAATAATGCGATTGATATGGCAACTGCCATGGGCATTGAACTTTTAACGGAAGAACAATACCGAGCATTACAGAAACTGGAAAATGTCGATATGAAAACGTCGAGTTGGGTGCAAACACCATCTGCTATTAGAGAACTTGGTGGTGCTCTTTTTTGCGATTATCGCTACGGGCACGTCTTTGTGTATCACAACGGTGCGTCCTCTTACTATAGTGCCAGAGGGTTCCGCGGCTCACTAAAGATCTAAATGTTGTACGAATAGCTACTATATTTGCATTTGAAAACGGATTTACCTAGGGAAAGGCATTCCTTTCAAAGAGGGCTCCCGCTTCCATTTTGTGCATGGCATAGCCCAAAAATAAGTAGCAAAACATGCGTTTGCATGGTATCATATTCCCATGCAGATTGCTCTTTGAAAACGGAAGCGATAAGGTTGTTGCAGAAAAAACGTCTGCAACGTAAAATTTTCAACGTTCTTTCGTCTCACACTTACCGATGGATTCAAAACCAAGCAAAGTAGGACATGTGGCGAGTCCAGCGTACAAGATAGGAAGCGATAATCGTCGGTGCAACGGGGTTAGCCTGCTAAGTGGTCGGTAGTTCAATACGGGTTCTTTTCGGATGTTTATAGTCTTTGCTATTTTTGTGCTAAGAAAATAGAAAGTGTAATGATATACTTAAGTATAGGGTATAGGGATTACAACATGGTATGAACCTAAGTAGAAAACATGAGAATTACATATGTTGGATTTGAGGTACTTACTAAACTGACAGGAAATCTGTACCACGTAAAGACAAGGGAAAGGGGGAGGACTATGGACGAAAAAGGACAACTGTCCGCTGAATCAAAAATTAATCATGCTGAGGGAGAAGTCATTAACGCAATTGCCGAAACGATGGATTTGTATGGTGTAACTCCGTCCATTGGCCGGCTTTATGCCACCATGTATTTTAAACATCATCCAATGACCCTTGATGAGATGAAGGACGAGCTTGAAATGACTAAACCTAGTATGAGCACAGCGGTCCGCAATTTACAGGATATCAATATTGTCCGTAAAGTATGGAAAAAAGGCTCAAGGAAGGATCACTTTGTCGCAGAAAAAAACTTCTTCAATTATTTTGGCCAATTTTTCGGAAGTAAATGGAGAAGAGAAGCTGAATTAAATCTTTTCGCTATCAAACAAGCGGAATCTCAACTACAAGAGGTCATACAAGGTGAAGAAGTCGAAGAATATTTAATCGAAAGAGCCAAGCAAGACCTTGAACAGCTAAAGGACTACAAGAAATATTGTTACTGGCTTCAACAGCTCGCAGATTCCATCGACTCGGGTGAAATTTTTGACCTTTTACCAGTGGACAATTCAAATGCAAAGGCATAATTTCAAGTGGCGAAATGTACCGTACCAAGTCGTTATTTCCAGCACTCTCTTTTTGTACGCTTTTCTCAAAATCCCGTTCTCCCTAGGGAGTGTCGGTTCGACCCCGACCACCGGTATCAGAATATCAAGAAACGTTATCATATCATAGCCTTGAGTGAATAAAATCTTTGCTCTTAGGGCTTCAAATGAGTAACCACGACCAACATGATTCATTGTCATAATTAAACGATTTAGGGACTCTGTATAGACATTTGTGATGGGGGAATTGAAATAGTTGAATATTTACTCTTCCCAATTATTCATTGCTTTAATAAGGTCTTCAAAAAATGTCATTAATTCCTCAGGGACATTCAAAAGCCAGTTTTTGTACAGTTTCTAGGCTTCGTTGATTCATTCAGCTTCGTAAAGTGAAGAGGAAATAAATAAATAAAACCTGATAACAAACGTTAGTAAGTCAATGGTGCTGATAGTTCCTTAATCGAATCGGACTCCGGCTACCGCGCTGTCACCCTGCATGTTTTCGTCACGTTCCAAAAATGGGAACCTATCAAAAACATGCAGGGTATTACCTAAACCTCTTCATCAAGTTGCTTATCGGTGATGCATGTGTTGCATTTGCCTGTACCTCTTCTGCAAAAGTCACCCGTCGGCTTCGTTGTCATGATGACATATTGATTTCGCAGGGTTCCCCCACTTCAAGCAACATGGAATGGTGCTAAATGGTGGGTAATTTTAAATCGAAGCATCTCCCATTCCCTTCACATGCCATTCATAAATTTCCATCCAGCCAAGTTCCCTCACTCTTTTGGATGGCCGCTTGATAAATTACTGCCGCTACAACCGCGTCAAATAGGGCCATGCCGGTTGTTTTAAAAATAATCGCCTCATCTTTATGATGGGGAAGTTCGGTCTGTTTACGGATCAAAGTGGATAATGTTTGCACGTCTTTTTCCTGAATCCATCCTTTCTTCAGAGGTTCTGCGATATCACCGGATTCTTCGATAGCGTCATGTGTATCGACGATGATGGTGGATGCTAGATTGTATAAGGCCTTGGGGAACTCGCGCATGTCTGGTTGAAAGGAGCCGACGCCGATCACTAATTTTCCTTTTAATAATGCTTTTTTATCTGGCAAGACAGGTTCGGAGGATGTGGTTGCTGTGATAACGATTTCTGCTTGGCTAACTGCTTTTTCAGCGGACTTTGCAGCACAAATGGTAATGCCAGGAGCAATTGCTGCTTTTAATCGATCAATAAAGGATGCTACTTTTTCACCTTGTGTCCGGTTATAAACAATAATTTTGTTGATGGGGCGTTCTTCGCATGCAGCGATGGCTTGATAAAAGCCTTGTACGCCTGTACCGATAATCGTGAGTGTGGATGCATCTTGCTTAGCCAAATGGCGAACGGCGGAGCCGCCAACTGCACCGGTGCGAAGGCCTGTTAAGTAGGCGCCGTCCATCAGTGCTTTTACTTTGCCGGTTTGATTGCAGTTTAATACAACAAGCCCTTCGATGGTCGGTTGATGGATCCACTTATTATTTGGATATACGGTAACGAGTTTTGTTGTAATATATTCTTCGGTGAAGCAGGGCATCAGAAGGAGTGTGTTACCGCTTTCACTCACTTGGAATCTTGTGGGCATATGGAAGGTTTCATCCTCATAGATCATATAGGCTTGATCAATCCCGTCGATGATTTCTTTCATGGATACAGCTTTGTTGATCGCATGTTCATCTAAGTACAACATATAACATTCTCTCCTCTCTATTCTTATTTATAGTGGATCGTTTGTATTTTATGATGCATAGATGCAGTAGAAGGTTTGCTGCGGCAGCGGAAAACCAACCTAAGGCAAGTTGTTGCGCGCATTTGGCTTGTTTTCGCTCGACTTTTCTACTTTATTACTCGAGTTGGCCGTGCTGTTGCTCGAGTTGCCTATCTTATTGCGCGACTTTACCATATGATTGCTCGTCCTAGAGCCTTTATCGCGCGACTTTTTTCAAAGCGATAGAAATACTTGCTGCTATCATCATGTGATTACGAGTCATTGCTTATCTCCCGACGTTTATCAAATTTCCTTAAGTACAGTTCCTCATTTATAATTTATCATTTTTATTATATGATAAAAATAGGCAATATAACCAATTATCTGAAAAAATAATAGGGTTTTTACAAGCATACCGTATGGTAGGGGGGACGTAAGCGAATGAGAGAATTGGTACAAATAGCACAAAGGTTGGTGAAAGCGGTTTCGGTGACGCTGCCATTTTCGATTAGTTTAAGTGATGCAGATGGCTGTATTGTTGGTGCAACGGATTCAAAGCGAATTGGTACGTTTCATCCGGTATATAAGCGGGTGATCGAAAGCAAGGATGTGATTGCTTTTAGTGATTCGGAGGCTTCTAAATTTGACAATGTCTTACCGGGACTAGCGATGCCGCTGAATTTTCAGGAAGAAACGGTTGGTGTCTTAGGGATCATCGGACCGCCGGAAGAAGTGAGGCCCCATGCGGAACTTACCAAACATTACGTTGAGTTATTATGGCAGGAGACATTTTATAAACAACTAGCTGATCTAAAGACCAAAATGGAAGAGACGTATTTGCAGTACATTTTAATGAATGACGCTAAAAATGAGGAGCAGATGATGCAGTATTGTGATGCACTGCACATCGACATGGATACGCAGATGTTTTGTGTTGTCATTCATGTGGAGGATTATTTGGTGAGGGAATTCGATGATCGGGTCTTTTCATTGACCGTAAATAATTTGAAGGAGCTTATTTTAAGAGAAATCAATCACATTTTTCATCAGAAACAACTCCTAAAGGTTCGTTTTTTAAATACGGATAAAATTGTGCTTTTATTTTCTGCTGCTTCGGTTCATGCATACGTTGCTTTTATGGATGCATTTAAACAAAAAAGTGCAAAACTCCTCAGGCGGCTTGCGAAATATCATCTTTCAGGTCCTTCGATTGCAGCCGGAAAGCTGGTTGATTCTGTGTTGACGATCCATGAATCTTACCAGGAAGCGGAGCAGCTCCTAAAGCAGAGTCATAGGCAGATTTTAAGTTATCATGACTGGGACGTTACTACGGAATTGCTTCCATCCAAGGTGGATCAGGCCTTCAAGGATAGAATGATGTTCCGGTTGCAGGATGTATGGGAAGATAAAAAATGCAAAGAAGTGATCAGCAGTTTCCAAGCGTACTGCCAGTATGGGATGAATATCACAGAAGCGGCGAAGGCTTTAGCGATTCATCGTAATACAGTTATTTACCGGTTGAAGAAAATGGAAGAAATCACGTCCATGGATACAAGAGATTTTCAGCATTGTGCACTTTTATATGTTATTTTAAAAAATATTTGCCCCCTTTTTGTATAGGATGACCAAATGGAAAAAAGATGCAGACAATAGTGATAGCGCTTACATAAATTGTGCGCCAGGGTTTTTCGTTTTTCTCTTTAGAGTTATTTATACATGATTCGACCTGGTGTCTTTATGCATGTTATCCATAGTATCCGAAAATGTCCTCCAGTAAGCTTGGATGTAACAACGATTCAAAGAGGGGGAGCGAGATGCAGAAGCAGACAGATATCATCATTGTTGGCGGTGGCGTGATTGGATCCAGTATTGCTTACCATTTACTAGAGGATGGCTATACCGGCGACATCACCATTTTTGAAAAGGATAAACGATATGAATTTTCCTCTACACCGCGAAGTGCAGGGGGAATCAGGCAATTGTTTACAACCGGCATTAATATCGAGATGGGCAAATATGCGGTTGAAAAGTATGCTGCATTTCCCGAAGAGATGAAGGTTGACGGAGAACGGGCGGAAATTGATTTTCAGCAGCATGGCTATCTTTTTTTAGTAAGCGATGAGCAGGAGATGAAGCAGCTGGAGAGACAGGCGAAGTTGCAGGAACAATACGGTGTTCGTTCTAAGATGTTAGGGAAAGCTGACCTGTTAAATGTGATTCCGGAGTTAAATCTGGAAGATATTGCTGGCGGGTTGTATTCCAGCGAGGATGGTTATTTAGATCCTTATTCGGTGATGCAAGGGTACGCGAAAAAAGCGAAGCAGCTCGGCGCAACTTTTGTTTATGAAGAAGTGCATGAAATTCTTAAAATCCGCAATCATGTAAGCGGTGTCAAAACAGCCGATGAGAATGTTTACCATGCACCGGTTGTGATTAATTGCGCTGGTCCTTGGGCTCCTTATTTAAGTGAGACCGTTGACTTGCCAATCCCAGTTACTCCATTAAAACGGCAAATCATTCAATTCAATGCAGCAGAACCGCTGGAGAAGAAATTGCCATTAACCGTTGACCCGAGTGGCGTGTATTTTCGCCATGAAGGGAGTTCGATTATTTCCGGCTATTCAGAAGATGTAAAGCCTGGCATTGATTTTTCCTGGAAACGTTCTTTCTTTATGGACTTTCTCTGGCCTATTTTGGCGAACCGAGTGCCAAATTTCGAAAAGGCAAAAATTCAGAGTGGCTGGGCCGGCATTTACAGTCATAATACAGTTGATCAAAATGCCATTATCGGCGAACACCCGGACTTAAAAGGCTATCACTTGGCTGTTGGGTTCAGCGGGCACGGGATGCAGCAGGCACCGGCTGTCGGGAAAGGATTATCAGAATATATTCGAACCGGTGCTTATGAAACGATTGATTTTACGCCACTTAGGTTTGAGCGATTTTATGAAAAGGATTTCGTGATCGAGGAGGCCATTGTGTAATTAACCTTTTGAGAGGGGCTGTATAACATGAGAGAGAACTGGGCGGGACGGATTGGTTTTATTATGGCAACCGCAGGATTTGCTATTGGTTTAGGGAACATTTGGCGTTTTTCGTATGTGGCAGGGGACAATGGCGGCGGAGCTTTTCTATTTGTCTATCTCCTTATTATTGTTCTTGTCGGTATTCCTTTATTTTATGTAGAAGCAGCGCTTGGGAGGAAGACACAGTCTGGGATTATCAAAGGGTTACGGAAACTGACGCGAAAAGGAAGTCCGTGGGTATCGATTGGCTGGCTTGGCACACTGGCGGCGACCTTGATTATGTCTTATTATCTCATGATCATGGGCTGGTTATTTGCTTACTTTTTTAAAATTAGTACGGGAACATTCTCCGGTATGACGACAGCCCAAATCGAAACGACATATGAAAATTTGGTGTCGAGTCCAATGGAAGTATTTCTTTATTCATTGATTCCAGTTGCCTTGATTCTATTTATTGTAGGGCGCGGACTTAAAAACGGCATTGAGCGCTTTTCCCGATTTTTCATGCCAGTTCTTGTCATGATGTTAGTAGTCCTTGCTATTTTCTCCGTGACACTTCCTGGTGCAATGGAGGGGATTGTCTGGTATCTGAAGCCTGATTTTTCGCAAGTTACGATGAGCACGATCTTAGAAGCTTTAGGGCAGGCATTCTTCTCCATCGGGATCGGCCTGGCAGCAGCATTTACGTATGGTAGTTATTTGAAAAAAGAGGATTCGAATTTAGTGACAGATGGTTCCTGGGTGATTGCGCTTGATACCTTTATTGCGTTTATTTCCGGTCTGGTTATTTTCCCCGCGCTTTTTGCTTATGGGATTGCTCCGACTTCTGGTCCGGGATTACTTTTTATCGCCATCCCAAATCTCTTTGATCCAATCCCAGGGGGCATCTTCTTTGGTTTAGTCTTTTTCTTCCTAGTGATTATCGCAGCGTTGATGACGGGGGTTGGTTTAGTAGAGGCAGTCGTTGCTAATGTGGAGGAAGTCTTTCATTTCAAACGCCGAACAAGTCTTTATCTTTCGATGGCGATCATGGTCATTTTATCGATTCCTTCGATTTTGTCGCATGGGCCTTGGTCCCATGTCACATTATTCGGGCAGACGCTTTTTGAATTCATTGATTATGTCTCAGGCAATGTTTTGCTGACGCTTGGCGGGCTGCTCATCTCTTTATATGTTGCTTTTGTCTGGAAGTTCGAAAATTATATGAAAGAAGTGAATCTTGGTGCGAAATTCCTTAAAGTAGGCCCTGTATTCAAGCCAGTAATTACATTATTTATTCCCGTCATGATTGTGGTGGTTTTTGTGTCGAATGTTATTTAAAGGATTCAAAGGTGGAGGTATCGAATGGATATAATAGCAGATCGGGTGAAACAAATTCCCCCGTATGTATTCGCAGATTTTCAACGAAAGAAACAGGAAATGGTCGCCAAGGGGGCGGATGTAATTGACTTAGGAATTGGGGCGCCGGATTTACCTGCCCCGTCAAGCATGATTGAAAAACTATCTAAAGAAGCAAAGAAAACAGCGAATCACAGGTATTCGAGTTTTCAAGGATGCAAGGAGTTTCGAGAAGCGGTAGCGGCCTTTTACAAAAAACAATACGACGCAGAAATCGATCCAGAGACGGAAGTTTTAACACTTATTGGATCCAAGGAAGGCCTTGTTCAGTTGATGCAAACGGTCATCAACCCTGGTGAAGGTGTCCTTGTTCCCAACCCCGGTTATCCGGCCTACCGGACAGCGGTGCGTTTAGTGAATGGGGTTGTTTATGATCTGCCTTTAGATGCTTCTTGCAATTACCGGCCAAAGTTGGATGAATTAAGTGAACAAGCAAAACAGGCGAAGCTGCTGTTACTAAATTATCCAAGTAACCCAACAGCTGCAACGGTTTCAGTGGATGTTTTCGAAGCGGCGATTGCATTTGGAAGAAAAAATAATACCTTTATTGCGCATGACAGTGCATATAATCTAATTCAATTTGGCAACTACAAGGCACCAAGTATCCTGCAAGTGGACGGTGCGAAGGAATTAGCGGTAGAGTTTGGCACCCTTTCGAAAAATTTTAATATGGCAGGGTGGCGCATCGGCTATGTGGTAGGGAACAAGAAAGTGATTCAGGCGCTAGCCGCACTGAAAAGCAATATGGACACATCGCAATTTTTACCTATTCAAAAAGCGGCAGCAAAAGCTCTAAATAGTGATTTAAGCAATCCGCGGGAAAATAGCCGGATTTATGAGGAACGGATGCATGTTTTATATGATGCATTGCATAGATTGGGATTGGAAGCGGAAAAGCCCCGCGGGACGATTTTTCTCTGGGTGAAAGTTCCCGGTCACTATACGTCCAGTGCATTTGCTGATTTACTTCTGGAACAGGCGCATATCATTGTAACACCAGGTCACTTTTTTGGTAGCGCTGGGGAGGGGTTTATCCGAATTGCTTTAACCGTTCCACTTGACCGGATCCAAACTGTGATTGCACGACTGGAAAATGTAAAAGGGATGGAGAATGTATGAACCAATATATAAAAAGATTAACCGCTGCACAGGCGATTGTAGAATGTCTGAGGAATGCGGCAATTGATAAGGTGTTTTGTGTTCCAGGGGAAAGTTATCTTCCGGTATTAGACGCTTTATATGAAGAAAAATCCATGGACGTAATTGCAACACGGCATGAAGGGGGCGCCTCCTTTATGGCGGAAGGTTACGGGAAGGCAACAAAGAAGCCAGGGGTAGTGATGGCTACACGCGGCGTTGGCGCAGCGAATTTAGCAATTGGCGTCCATACAGCGTATCAAGATTCCACGCCAATGGTCGTTCTCTTAGGCCAGGTACACAGCAAGTTCCGGGGGCGTGAAGGATTTCAAGAAGTGGATTTGGACCGGTTTTTCCAGCCGATTACCAAATGGGCGACCGAAGTAAAAGACCCGGAACGCATGCCGGAAATCATGGAAAGAGCGCTGAGGACTGCGCAATCAGGCAGACCAGGACCTGTCGTTATTTCCCTACCTGAAGATGTTCTTAAGGAAGTACGTGAAATGCAATTTTATCAAGCGTTTCAAGTACCAAGGCCTGCTCCGTCTGCGGCTGAAATGAACCAGGTGGAAGAGGTCTTACGCACGGCTAAAAAGCCAGTGATTATTGCTGGTGGCGGGATTAAAAGTGCTGGCGCAGAAGCTGCGTTGCAGCAGTTTGCTGAGCAGTATCACCTTCCAGTAGCAGTTGCATTTCGCCGGCATGATGTTTTTCCAAATGATCACCCGCATTACATCGGACACCTTGGACTCGGGGCAAACAAAGATTTAGTACGCATCGTGCAGGCGGCAGATGTCATTCTCGTGCTTGGAAGCAGGCTTTCGGAAGTAACAACGCAGGACTATTCACTGCTTGGTCCTGAGCAAAAATTAATTCATATCGATATGGATGCCGCGACACTAGGGAAAGTTTATCCGGCGCATCTTGGTATTGTTGCAGATTGCAGGGAAGCGTTAAAGGTATTCCATCAGAGGGCGCCATCTTTTCAAATCCCGTGGAAGCAGTGGACGAAAGATGCGCATGCATTTTATGAGCAAAGCAGCGCATTAGACTATGACGAAAGCTGGGTCATTAATCAAAAGATTATTTATGAACTGCTTGCGCATCTGCCAGATTCCGCCATCATTACGAATGATGCAGGAAATTTTGCAAGCTGGATGCATCGATTTTACCGCTTTAAGCAAAAAGATACCTATATTGGACCGACGTCCGGTGCGATGGGATATGGGCTGCCTGCTGCCATTGGTGCAAAGCTTGCGCAACCAGATAAAGTCGTTGTTTCTTTATCCGGCGATGGTGGGTTTATGATGACGTCCCAGGAAATCGAGACGTCCGTTCGATGCGGAGTACCAATTGTCAGCATTGTCTTTAACAACAATATGTATGGCACAATTCGCATGCATCAGGAAATGCATTATCCAGAGCGAGTTGTAGCGACAGATCTTGGGAATGTTTCTTTTTCCAAATTGGCCCAGAGCATGGGGGCCGCGGGCGTTACCGTAGCTTCTGCGGCGGACTTTAAGACGGCTTTACAAAAAGCGTTAAATCGCGAAACAACAACCGTGATCGAAGTCATTACGGAGAAGGAAGAAATTTCAGCAGGAAAAACGATTCAGTCGATTCGCGATTCGAAAAAATAGCGTTAGGAAACATGATTTATTGATCGATAATTTTTTAAAAGGAGTGGATTTAGAATGGCAAACGCATTAGTAGACAAAGAGGTATTGATGAATCATATTAACGGACAGTGGGTGAAGCCAGAAGAAACACGGGATGTCATCAACCCGGCTAATGGCGAAGTAGTTGTAAAAGTGCCGCTTTCCACAAAAGAGGACGTAGACCAGGCAGTCCAAGCTGCGAAACAAGCGCAGAAAAAGTGGGCACTGGAACCAGCTCCTCAAAGAGCAGAGATATTGTATGAAGTCGGCCGGATAATGAAGGAGAGAAAAGAACATTTATCCAAACTGCTGACACTCGAAAATGGAAAAGTACTCGAAGAAGCACGCGGGGAAGTACAAGAAGGAATCGATATGGCCTTTTATATGGCAGGTGAGGGACGCCGCATGTTTGGCCAGACGACAAATGCCGAATTAAAGGATAAATTTGCGATGAGTGTGCGCGCGCCGATTGGTGTGGTTGGACTAATTACGCCATGGAATTTCCCAATTGCGATCGCGACTTGGAAATCCTTCCCGGCCATTGTTGCAGGAAATGCAGTGATTTGGAAACCAGCAACAGAAACGCCAATTATGGCAAACGAACTAATGAAAATTTTTGCGGAAGCAGGACTTCCTAAAGGTGTCGTTAATGTTGTTTTTGGAACTGGTGGATCGGTTGGTGATGCGATGGTGCACCATCCAGCTATTAAAGTGATTTCGTTTACCGGATCCAATGAAACAGGAAGCAATATCGCTGCGGAGTGCGGCCGTCAATTAAAGAAAGTATCGCTTGAAATGGGCGGGAAAAACGCAGTCATTGTGATGGATGATGCAGACCTTGATCTCGCAGCAGAAGGGGTTATCTGGAGTGCATTTGGAACAAGCGGCCAGCGCTGTACAGCGTGCAGTCGTGTCATCGTACATGAAAATGTCAAAGAAGAACTAGAATCCAAGGTATTACAAAAAATGAAAGGTCTAAAAATCGGAGACGGGCTGAACGAGGACGTGAAAGTTGGACCAATTATTAATCAGGCTGGTATGGATAAAATTAAAAAATACATCCAAATTGGCCAGGAAGAAGGCGCAAAGCTGCTCGCAGGAGGAAAGGAATTAACCGGCGGCGATCATGCGAACGGATTGTACTTTGAACCGACTGTGTTTACGGATGCGACGATGGATATGCGCATTGCACAGGAGGAAATATTCGGACCTGTCGTTTCTTTCATCCCTGTAGCATCGTTTGAAGAAGCAATTGACGTCAATAATCGTGTGGAATTCGGCTTATCCAGCTCCATTTTCACCCGCGACGTGAATCAAGTGTACAGGGCACAACGAGATTTAGATACAGGGATCGTCTATGTCAATGCAGGAACAACAGGTGCGGAGATTCACCTCCCATTTGGAGGAACGAAAGGAACAGGTAATGGACACCGAGATTCAGGTGTGCAGGCGCTGGATGTATTCACCGAATGGAAAGCCGTTTACGTAGATTATAGCGGTAAATTACAGCGTGCACAGATTGATGTGGAATAAGAAAGCATGGAGGATTTAATTTGTTTACGTTGATCTTCATTTAGTTGAGACTATACACGATTGTCGTTGTACAAATGACAACCGTGTATAGTTTATGTAATGGTTCCAGGTTTGCAAAAGCAACATTGCAGCCATAATTAACTAGATGTTATTTTTTGGCGATGCACTTATTAAAGTTTATACTGTCTATCCTATTTTCTTGTTTATTTAGAATAGATGCAAAAGCATATAAAGGAATGGAATAGTGAAAATGCACAGTACAGTCGTTAACAATACACCTAACGTTGCAAAATTCGTGTCGGCTCCAAATTTTTGTGAAAATAATGACGTTGTTGGTGCAGAGGGCATCCCGGAAACCAACATTGCAATGGCTAGCAATGGAAATGAGACAGGTAACAATAAAAATGGGAGCAATAACAATGGAATAATTAGAAGTCGAGCCACTGCAGACTTCCATAAATAAGGGTTTTTCAGCATGAAAGGAATATCTTTATATGTTGTGTTTGCCAGTAAACTTCCAATTAATATCATGGAAAGGGGGATCGTCATTTTTCCAACACTTTCTAATGCGCTTGAGAAAATTTCCGGAAAACGGAAAGGGGAAAATAAAACCATGAAGCCTGCAACGGTCGACAAAATTCCTGGATTCAGGAGAACACTTTTCCATTTTATCGTTGTTTTTCTTTTCGTAAATAAGAAAATACCGTAGGACCATATACATAGTAAATAAAACAAATTAAATAGGCTTAAATAAATAATGCCTTGTTCCTTAAAGAGGATAAAACATACTGCATATCCGATAAATCCCTGGTTTCCAAAGATAATCAGGCTTTCATAGACACTTTCTTGTTTCTTTGGAAGATGGGCGCGTTTTCTCATCCAAAAAGCTAAAAGGATTGCTAGTGTAAGTACATAAACAGACATGGACAGAAGCCAAAGAAATTCCTTGATGACAGTAAAAGAAAAGGGGATATCCAGCGAGAACAAAATAAGTGCGGGTAAGGTAATATAGAGGATCAGTTGTGTTAACACATCATTCGTATGCCTATTCAGAATATCTTTTTTTCTTACAACAAATCCTAAGATTCCAATGCAATAAAGCATTATCATTTCCTGTAAAAAATCTCCTGCCATGCTCATGATTATCCCTCCATGGTTTACAGTATGAAAAGGAAAGCAGGGGGGTTCCAAGGTTTGTTTGATAGATTAAAGCGTTTAGGTTAATCCGCATTTCTTGGGAGGGGCTGTAAATGTTGTTTCTCCTGAAATGGGAAAAAGCCTCTCTAAAAAGAAGAAATCCTTGCAGCGCGACATCCGTGCAAGGATCTTGTATCTAAAAGAATAATAATCCGATCGATATGGGAATGAAGCTCCATATTAAAATCATGACGCAAAAGCCCATGATATCTTTTACTTTCAGGCCGGCGATTGCAAGGAGAGGCAGTGCCCAAAATGGCTGGATCATATTTGTCCATGCATCTCCCCAAGCTACTGCGACAGCCGTTTTTGCTGTATCAACGCCAATTTCAAGTGCTGCAGGGATCATGATTGGCCCTTGAATCGCCCATTGACCGCCTCCGGATGGGACGAAAAAGTTGACGATGCCAGCGCTGATAAATGTAAACCATGGCAGTGTGAAATCATTTGAAATACTGACAAACCACAGTGACATTTGCTCGGATAAACCGGAAGCTACCATCATTCCCATAATCCCCGCATAAAATGGAAATTGGACAATGATCCCCCCGGCATTTTTAACGGCGCTTGTTACACTATCAAGAAAACGGCGCGGTGTCTGGTGAAAGATAATGCCTAAAAATAAAAAGATAAAATTAACGATGTTGATATTTAAATCAAGTCCATTTTGTATAAAAATGATAGATCACGTAGGCGAGCCCCAACAATCCTACGATCAGCGAAACGATTTTGCTGTTTTCCAAGCGTTCTGCAGGTGTGTGACTCTCGATTGGCTCTTCATTCCTCGCTTCAACTGCGGCGGTTGTTTGATTTTCCAGTAATTCCGGATCAATTTTCCCTGAACCATCACTAGATTTCATGAGCAATCGATTCAGCAATGGCAGGGAGAGGAGCAGTGTCATCACAATAAATAAATTAAAGTTACTTAGAAGCGTTTCGGTGATGGGAATGACTCCGATTACATCCGCCAAAAAGTGGTCCTCCGTGGCTATGGTTAACGGAATCGATCCCGATAATCCCCCGTGCCATAGCAAAAATCCGCTATAAGCACTCGCCATTAATATTCGGTAATCGACCGATGGCACTCTTCTCGTGACATGGATTGCCAGAAGCGCGCCTACAACTAACCCAAATCCATAGTTAATCAAACAAGCAATGGCAGCAACGAAACTAACGAGTACAACTGCTTGAGATGGTGTATTTGCGAGCTTACTTAATTTGGATAATAACTGTTTAACAATGGGAGTATTAGCCAGGATGTACCCCGTAATAACGATAAGCGACATCTGCATCGCAAAGTCCAGTAAATCCCAAAAGCCATCGCCCCAGTACTGAACCATATGGATAGGGGAGCTATCTGTAAAGCCAAGGCCTAAAATGAAAACAATAAAAGTTAGAATAATAGCAAATAGAAACGCATCGGGCAGGTATCGTTGTACCATCCGATCAAAAAACGCAGTGAGTGGCTTCAGCATTTTTTTCCTCCTTTCCTAGGTTAAAGCGCTTACATAAAGATAGCAAATGTTTCTGATTATTGCAACTCTCTCTTGGAGGGGACGTCTAGAAATCGATGTTGATAGACACCTATACTACCATATGTTTTGCATGTAGTTATGGTATATTTATATTAACATATTTTACACACGAGGAGGGTTCGGACGTGAAACGGTGTATCTACCTAAGTTTTGCATGTTTGTCTTGATTGGTTTTGAGCAGATGAGGAAGCGATGGTAAAAAATTTTAATGAATAACGAGGAAGTGAATACATGTTAGGTTATTATAGTAAGCTTTCTTCCCAAGTCTATGATATGGACAAATATATTGGTCTTTCCTATGGGGACGTGGCGTTTTATCGGGATCGATTAGCTTCTTGTACAGGGAATATTCTTGAACCAGGAGTTGGAACTGGTCGAATTCTCATTCCGCTTTTAGAAAAAGGGTTGAAGGTTGATGGCTTCGATGTTTCTAGGGAAATGTTAGAAATATGCCGTACGAACTGCAAAGCAAGAGGGTTACATCCAAATTTATTTGAAGGGAAAATGGAATCTGTTGCATTAGATAAAAGGTATGAAGCTATTATCGTCCCAACCGGAACATTTTTGTTGTTACATCAAAGGGAAGATTCTATGAAAGCATTAAAAAATTTCTATCATCATCTCAAAAGCGGTGGAAAATTAATGTTAGATATCTTTTTACAAACGGATTTCGCAATAGGCCAAGGAACAACAAGAACATGGGAATCTGAAAATGGCGATATGATTACATTAGAAAGTAAGGTAGTAGATGTGGATTATATCAACCAGTACACCATATCACACAATCGTTATGAAAAATGGCGTAACGGCGTATTAGTACAAACGGAATTAGAACGATTTCCGCTTCGTTGGTATGGAGTTGAGGAGTTTAAAATGATACTTGAACAAATAGGATTTGAAGATATTATCATTTCAGCAGATTATACGTACGGACAATATCCTACTAAATCAAATCAAACCATTACATTCGAAGCGGTTGTGCGTAAGGGGTAATGTTTTTTGCTACTGTGGGAGGGCGCACGGACTTAAATCCTCCCGAAAAATGGAGGAGACCCTCTTTAACACGCATTCGCGCAATAAAGCCGGGAACTCGCGCGATGTTGCTAGAAAGTAGCGCCATAACGCTATGGAGTCGCGCGATAACCATACAAATTCGAGTGATGTTCAAAAAAACTCGCGCAATCTTGTTATGAATTCGCGCAACCTCATCCATTGGTCAATTTACCAATGCAGAAGCAGTGGTTAAAAAGTCGTTTGAAAGTGAGAAATCGATTAAAATACTTGAATCAGGGGGAATGGATCATGACAGAACGATTCACGGGAAAAGTAGCTTTCGTAACTGGAGGCAGCAGAGGAATTGGCAAGGCAGTTGCCGAGCGATTTGCCCAAGAGGGAGCGAAGGTGGCAATTATTGATATCAACGAGGAAGCGCTCGGTGAAACGGAAAAAGAACTGCAAGACAAAGGCTACGCAGTTTTAGCGAAGAAGGCAAACGTGGCGAATGCTGAAGAAGTAGAGGCAGTTATGGAAGCGGTTGTCAGTAAATTTGGATCCCTGGACATTCTCGTTAATAATGCCGGTGTAATCCGAGATAATTTATTGTTTAAAATGACGGACAGTGACTGGGAGCAGGTGATGGATGTTCATTTAAAAGGCTCTTTTAACGCAGCGAGAGCAGCCCAAAACTATATGGTGGAGAATGAATACGGGCGCATTATTAATACATCATCAACATCTGCGCTCGGGAACCGCGGCCAGGCGAATTATGCGACAGCGAAGGCGGGACTGCAAGGGTTGACCAAAACGCTTGCCATCGAACTCGGTAAATTTGGCATCACGACAAATGCTGTGGCACCAGGCTTCATCGAAACGGAAATGACCCAGGAAACAGCCAGGCGCATTGGCGTTCCTTATGAGGACTTAGTCAAACATAGCGTAGCGTCCATTCCTGTTGGGAGAAGCGGAAAACCATCCGATATCGCCAATGCAGTCACATTTTTTGCAGATGAACGATCGTCATTCGTGAATGGTCAGGTAATTTACGTTGCCGGCGGTCCTAAGGATTAACAGACAATGAGGAGTGGTTTATGCATGTTTAAAGAGCATATCGGCAAGCAATCCAATAAAATTAAAAATGTAGTGGAGCGCGGGATGGTCAAACGGTTTGCTGAGGCAATCGGTGACATGCACCCCATTTTTGTCGATGAAGCCGTCGGAAGACAGTCAAGATATGGACAAAACATTGCTCCACCCACGTTCCCGAGAGTTTTCGATTACGGCGAAATAGAGGGATTGGATCTGCTCAGCGATGGGCTCATTCACGGCGAGCAAATCTATCATTACACGCGCCCTCTCTTGGTAGGGGAAACAGTCTACTGTTATACCAAAATAGAAAATTACTATGATAAAAAGAGCAGAAGCGGTCTGCTTGGATTCCTTATTGTAAAACGATTTGGGGAGGACGGCGAAGGTGAGACCATTTTTACCGAACAGCAATCCGTGATTATCACCGAAGCGGTCAGGAAGGAGCTGGTGAAATGAAGTCCCTTTCCGACTTACAAATAGGAGAATCGCTTGATCCGATCACACTTCAACCGGTTTCTCGACTTGATTTGATCCAATATGCAGGGGCCTCCGGCGATTTTAACCCCATTCATACGATTGACGCGGCTGCAGAAAAGGCGGGCCTCCCCGGCATTATTGCCCATGGCATGTGGACGATGGGGAACTTGTCCAAATTGTTTACCCCTTATTATGAAGAAGGTTTTATCCAAGATTATCAAATCCGGTTTTCCGGAATGGTTTTTCTTGATGATGTGATCACATTGGAAGCTGATTTACGGAAGAAGGATGCTAACCATCGGCTTTTTAATGTCAGAGCGGTGAACCAGGACGCGGAAAAAGTAATCAAAGGCAAAGTGAATGTTAAACTTTTTTAAGGAGGATTTTATTTATGGAACAAAAGAATGGCGTGATACATTCCTACGGCTCTTAAGCGAATGTCGAGCGAAAAAGTGAGTGACTCGAGCAATAAAGTGAGTGACTCGAGCAATAAAGTGAGCGACTCAAGCGATAAAGTAAGAAAGTCGCGCAATAAACGATAGAACTCGCGCAACACGCATGGCATCACTAGCAAGGTTCAAAGAGCCATTCTGCGCACGTAAAAAAGTTCCCTGCATTGCATGATGAATGCAGGGAACTTGTATTTTAACCTATTCCACAGCACTTCTGTCTTTCTTATCCGGAAACAGCAAACTGAACACAATGCCAAAGATGGCAGCAATGAAAAAGGTGGAGAAACGTGAAGTAATGATGGAATCAAGCGGTGTACTAATCCACAAAATCGTGAATACAAATCCGGAAATAATTGTGGCGATGGCACCTGTACTCGAATAACGCTTCCAGAAAAAGGTCATTAGAATAACTGGAGATAGTGTACCACCGACGCCTGCCCATGCCCAGCTCACGATGAGATACACGAGCGAATCGGAGGTTAATGCAATGACCATTCCTAAAATTCCGGAGATAAGGATCGTCATTTTGGATATCCAGACAAGCTGCCTGTCGGACAATTTAATTCCAAGTGCTCGGTGAATAATATCTTCACTAACGGAACTGGTCACAACAAGCAATTGTGAATTGGCAGTCGTAATAATCGCAGCCAATATCCCGGCAAGCAGCAGCCCGGCAATCCATGGAGGCATCAAGTCCATAATCATCACAGGCAAAATGGTTTCCACATCCGCAAACGATCCCTGATCGTACATCGCAATCGCTGCAAGCCCGATCAAAAAGGCACCGATATAGGCTAAAACGGTCCAAACAATGGCAACCGTCATTCCTTGTTTTACTTCTTTTTCATTTTTCAATGCCATGAAACGGGCGCTTAATTGCGGCTGACCGCCAAGGTATCCAAAGAACCATGAGAAGTTATTGAAAAAGAGTACCCCTAAGGCAAAGCCTGTTGCACCGCCAAACCAAGAGTGAAACGAATCCCCTGCTGTGCTAAGCGATTGACTGATGGATAAGTCATTTGCGCCGATGTAAACAAGTGCAACAATCGGCAAGACAACAAGCGTAACAAGCATCATGATACTTTGAATCATATCTGTCCATACGACAGAGATGAATCCGCCAAAAAAGGCAATGGATAACACAACAATGGTGGAAATAACAATCCCTAGAGCAGGGTCCATGTCAAAGGAAGTCAGAAATAATTTCCCAGCCCCAGCCAGTTGCGCACCAACATAAAACATAAAAAAGCTGGCGATTAATATCGTCGTAATCCACCGAATGATATTTGCCTTTTCCTTAAAGTTAACCGCAAAATAATCTGGTAAGGTCAATACTTTATGATGATCCGTTTCTTGCCTAAATTTCTTTGCTAAAACCAGCCAGGAAAAAATGATCCCGGAGGCAATCCCAGCGGCGACCCAAATTCCTGAAAGTCCTGTCGTAAACACAAAGCCTGTAAAACCAAGCAAGAGCCATGCCGATTCACCAGTTGCACGTTCAGAGAATGCCAACGCCCATCCCGGCAGCCTTTTCCCGCCAAGCAGAAATTCCGAATGGCTTAACTTCCCACGACTTGTTAGATAACCAATCCCAATAATGACAATAAAATATAAGATAAATACGGTAACAATGGTACTATTCATGATGTTCCCTCCCAGTAGCATATTAGTAAACGCTTACAATTCTATCGCTTTATTACTCATCCTATTGGTAAAAAAGGGAAAACATGCATGTTCATTTTTTGGAAACTTTTCAATCCTATTGACTGGAAATCATCCCAGTTATAGGATCTTGCTATTTTAAAAGAATAATAGGCAAAAAATGTGAAAGTCGCGCAATAAGGTAGGAGAGTCAAGCGAAAAAGTATAGAACTCGCGCGATATGGTGGTACACTCGAGCAATAAAGTGTGAAAGTTGTGCGATAAAGCAGGGAACTCGCGCAAAGGAGTCATTATCACGTGGAACGCAGGTTTTACGACTAGCGCTTGTGAAGGGATTTTCTCATTTGATTCTTCTATTCTGAGCATATTCTATCTTCCCTAAACACAGCATAATTGATAATGTTTAAAGATAATTGATAAAAATGAACATAAAAATCGATCATTTATTTTTAAAAATTATCAAAACATAGAATATGATCATGTGTCTATTAGCTAAAAGGATCAAAACCATTGACACAAATTGTTCAAAATAAATTACATTGAATCCCGAGCTTTTCGATTGACCAAAGTAACTTTCTATGTAATAATCATAATCGTATTAGAATTATTATAAATAAATAACGAAAATAAATTAATGAAGACCATTTAAACGAAAGAAGCGATGGTCCCAAATGATTTATGAATAATTCTAAAAAACATAGTAGGAGGAAATTTATTATGTCCTTAATTGGAAAAGAAGTACAACCATTCAAAGCATCCGCTTACGATAGCACAAAAGGTGAATTTATAGAGGTAACTGAAGAAAACCTGAAAGGACAGTGGAGTATTGTTTGCTTTTATCCAGCAGACTTCTCATTCGTTTGTCCGACAGAGCTTGAAGATCTTCAAGACCAATACGCGACATTGAAAGACCTTGGTGTAGAAGTTTACTCCGTTTCAACGGATACGCATTTTGTTCATAAGGCATGGCATGATTACTCAGATGCGATTAGCAAACTTGAATATATTATGATTGGTGACCCTTCCCAAACCATTTCCCGCAACTTCGATGTACTGGACGAAGCAGAGGGGCTTGCGCAACGCGGTACGTTCATTATTGACCCGGACGGTGTTGTACAAGCAGCTGAAATCAACGCAGACGGTATCGGCCGTGATGCAAGCACATTGATTGGCAAGGTGAAAACAGCACAGTATGTCCGTAATAACCCAGGCGAAGTTTGCCCGGCTAAATGGGAAGAAGGTTCCCAAACACTTGAACCAAGTCTTGATCTTGTAGGAAAAATTTAAGGAGTGCGATCAATCATGCTAAGTGCAGATATAAAAGCACAGCTCGCCCAATATCTAAAAATGATGGAAGGCGATGTGCTACTCAAAGTAAGTGCGGGATCGGATAACGTTTCCCGTGACATGGTGGAGCTCGTGGACGAATTAGCCGCCATATCATCCAATATCAAAGTGGAGAATACCAAGCTTAAGCGAACCCCAAGCTTTAGCGTGAACCGTATCGGTGAAGACACTGGAATAACATTTGCCGGTATCCCGCTTGGACATGAATTTACTTCTTTGGTACTGGCGTTGCTGCAAGTAAGTGGCAGAGCACCAAAGGCTGATGAGAAAGTAAAGGAACAAATTAAAGCCTTAGAAGGGGAGTACCACTTTGAATCATACGTTAGTCTGAGCTGTCAAAATTGTCCAGATGTTGTACAGGCACTCAATTTAATGAGCGTGCTTAACCCGAACATCACGCATACCATGATTGATGGTGCCGCATTTAAAGAAGAAGCAGAAAGCAACAACATCATGGCAGTACCGACTGTGTTTTTGAATGGAGAATCATTTGGAAGCGGCCGTATGACGCTCGATGAGATATTTGCTAAGCTTGGCGGTGATCCGGACGCTTCTGAATTTGAAAATAAAGATCCGTTTGATGTACTTGTTGTCGGAGGTGGACCGGCGAGTGCAAGTGCTGCAATCTATGCAGCGCGTAAAGGCATTCGTACAGGTATTGTCGCTGAACGCTTCGGCGGCCAGGTCAACGACACAGCAGCGATTGAAAACTTCATCGGTGTCAAGCGTACCGAAGGCCCTCAATTCGTAGCAAACCTAGGAGAACACGTGAAAGACTATGACATCGACGTGATGAATTTACAACGTGCCAAAAGTTTAGAAAGAAAGAAGGACTTCGTTGAAATTGAACTGGAAAACGGAGCCGTTCTCAATAGTAAATCCGTTATCCTTTCAACAGGTGCGCGCTGGCGCAAAGTTGGCGTACCCGGTGAGGATGAATTCCGAAATAAAGGCGTCGCATACTGTCCACACTGTGATGGTCCGCTGTTTGAAGGAAAAGACGTAGCTGTTATTGGCGGCGGAAATTCTGGTGTGGAAGCAGCCATTGACCTTGCAGGAATTGTAAAGCATGTAACGGTTCTTGAATTTGCACCGGAGCTCAAAGCCGATTCTGTACTACAGGATCGCCTCAAAAGCCTGCCAAACGTCACTGTTCTGCCAAACGCGCAAACCACAAAAATTACCGGAACAGACAACGTAAACGGTATTACCTATGTGGATCGTGGTACACAAACAGAACATCATATTGAACTTGCAGGCGTATTTGTCCAAATCGGTCTTCTGCCGAATACGGACTGGCTAGGCGACGCAGTTGAACGAAATAAATTTGGTGAGATCACCATTGATCGACATGGTGCAACAAACGTACCCGGCGTATTTGCTGCGGGGGACTGCACCGATGATCCAAACAAACAAATTATCATTTCCATGGGATCCGGCGCGAATGCGGCCTTAAATGCCTTCAACTATCTTATCCGAAATGAAGCCCCAGTAGAGATTGCTTCATCCTGACCCTGGTAATGAGAAAATCACTTTACGAACCATTTGGTAGTAAAGTGATTTTTTTTTGCAAAAAATGGGTGCGCTGATTAAGTCCATATAATTGTGTAAAAGAAAAGGATAAACAAAAAGGGTCATATTAACTCCTTGTGATACAATGTTTTCAACGACGAATACAAAGT
>NZ_JAGIKX010000010.1:0-66762 GCF_017874635.1 Virgibacillus alimentarius | reverse complement strand
GCATAAAAATAAAATTCTTTCTGTCGAAACATGATCTGGACGTATTGTTTTAAGTTGCTCAACGACGCTTATCACTTCATCAATATTGTTATTCGATTGTATATAAAAGAGTAATTCTAGAAATTCCTTTTCTTTTCCTATATAATGTTCGTAGTAGATATTTTTTATTTTGGTTGGTGCTTGCCTCAAACATTCACTTTGGGCGATAGCACCTTTTTTTCTTTCGAATGTTTTAAATAATGGTTGATATCCATATTCCACTGATGTAGTCCCCAACATCTTTCATGAACAGCGATTAATTCTCCTTCCACAAATAATTTAATTTTCTTTGCACCTACTTTGGCCTTAATGTACTTCCCAACGTGTCCCTCCGGGACAGAATAATGATTTTGTTTAAAAACAATTGTACTATATTTGTTCACTCGCACTTCTATCATATCCGATGGATTAAAGGATGAAATAGCTGGTTTAGAGTGTGCTGCTTCTTGCTTCAACAATTCATGATGTGACACTTTATGTTCGTGATAGATTCTTTTATTTAACTTTTCTAACGTTGATTCTAAATGCATACTTGCTCTTGTAAGCTTTGAAAAGAATAAACTGCTGAAAATGCTTTTCTACGAATGAAATCAACGCTTCTTTCCACATGCCCTTTTTCATTTCCTTTTCGTGGTTGGCACAATCGAATGTTAAACTCATAATAGTTTGATAAATGAACCATACTGTCTGTTATTGTTCTTTCTGTGCCTACAAATTGCTTTACTACTGTTCTCATATTGTCATATGTAAATACCCTTGGTATAAAACCAGTATGGTTAATAAAATCAACATGAACATCTAGCACACAAACCATAGATTGAGATTCATAGATTCTCGCGAATCGATAGTTGCTATAGGGTAAAGTGAAAATCGCTAAATAATATACTTTTAATTTTTGATGTTTCTTTGTTCACAAAATTTCGTTCCGTTGTATAGCTAATCTTGTGTCCGTCATCTAATAACTTTTCATGCATATCCGTCATTTTCATTTGCTGCTTTGACATATAATGCTCTTTTTTCCACTGGTTTTCTTTAATATAGCTTCTCAATTTAGCTTTTATTTCTTCAGTTAATGCCTTTTGTTTTCCATTTCTTTTTTTATAAGTTGGAGGTCGAAGTACCTCCTCTGTAATCGGTAAATCCTGCACATCTTCTTGTCTACTCTGTTTAAACTGCTTAATATATTTGCGCACTGTATTTCTTGTTTTCTTTGTTCGCTTTGCAATTTTTCGTTCACTTAGACCTTCTAAATATAATTGGATTATTTTTTGCTTTATCTTCAAAGTGATCACTCCAGCTCCTCCTTAGCGACAGTTATGCTAAGGATATTTTCTACTGAAGTGGTTCAGTTTTCAAGTGCGATGGTGGTTCAGTTTTAGACTACCATATACAATGGCGCTTAAATAAGCTTTCTTAGAGGTACTATATTTGAATTCAGTGACATCCGTGACCCATTTTTCATTTGGTTTTTCAGCTGTAAATTTACGATTCAATATATTCTCCGCAACATTCATTAGTCTATAAATACGTTTATGATTAAAATTCTGGCCAAACTTTCGATTGATGTTTAATTTCATTCGACGGTAACCATAGATACCCTCAACTTTCTCATGGAGAATTTTCATTTCCCTTATGATTTCTTCATTTTGAAGTTCTCGAGAGGATGGTATACGTTTTAACCATTTATAGTAAGCAGCTCGCGAAATACCTGCAATATCGCATAGTAAAACAATACTTAATTCTTCACTTTCATGAAGTTCTTTAAATTGCGATATATTTATCTTCAAATCTAACTTGGCTTATTTTCGCCTCCTTTCGATCCCCTCTAACTTTTTTAAGAAAGCATTCTCTGCACGTAAACGTTCGTTCTCATTTTCGATTCGATGCATTTCTAACTTCATTTTTTCTTCGGAAGTTAACTCATCTTGACTTTTAGAACGTCCTCTTCTATCCTGTAACGCATCCCATCCACCATCTTCGTGTTTACGTACCCATTGATATGCTTGTTGGTAAGATACCTGATGTTTATCCGCAGTTTATTGATAATCCTTCCCATTCGCTAAAGCATCTTGTACAATCTCAATTCGTTCTTTCCAAGTCGTTTTTCTCCCTTTAGTCATAGAGCTCGTCCTTCCCTTTGTCGTATCTTTTAATTCTCTATGACCATTATACTGCTTTATCCATTTTCGGAGTACTGATGTGCTAGAAATTTCATACTTGCGAATGACCTCACGTTGAGAATGCTCCCCTGATATATAATCTTCTACAGCTACTTGTTTTAAATCTTTAGAATATGACTTCAATGTCCTTGAGCCCTCCAATCCTTTGAGACCATATTTCTCATGTTTCTCAGCCCAATCATACAGAGTTACATCCGCAATTCCGTATTTTGAACATAATTCTATTAAGGTATAATTTTCATTCTTATATGCCTTTAACACTTCATACTTAAATTTACTAGAGTTAAATTTATATTTATTGGACATAAAAAACTCCCCTTAAGGTGAAAACAGATTTTTATTTTTTAATCTGTCTACCTTAAGGGGAGCATATCATTAGATCCACGCTCTTTTTGTTTACCCGGCGGCAAAACGGTGCTTAACTGCCAATAATGTGGTAACCAGAGTCAACATGTAATACTTCACCTGTTATTCCTCTTGCTAACTCACTTACTAGGAATAATGTGGCGTCCCCAACTTGATCTTGATCTACATTGCGACGTAAAGGGGCTTTTTCCTCGATGATGGAAGTCTTTTCATTAAATCCTGATACTCCTTTAGCAGACAATGTACGTATCGGTCCAGCAGAGATAGCATTTACACGGATGCCATATTTACCCATATCTTCAGCTAAATACCGGACACTAGCTTCGAGTGAAGCTTTGGCAACTCCCATGACATTATAATTTGGTATAACTTGTTCTGAACCGATATAGGTTTGTGTTACGATACTTCCGCCCTCTGTCATTAACGCTTTTGCTTGCTTAGTGACAGCTACTAGGGAATAAGCGCTAATGTTTTGCGCTAGTAAAAATCCATCCCTAGATGTATCCGCGTACTCGCCTTGTAATTCTTCTCTTTTAGCAAATGCGACGGAATGAACGAGGCCATGAATGACATTAACTTTGTCTTCTATTTCTTTAAACGCTACCTTAATGCTTTCATCGCTTTCGACATCGCAAGATACAGTTAACTTTGGTGTAATATTATTTTTTTCAAGTAACCTTACTAATTTTTGGTAAGATCGCTCTTGTCTATAAGTAAAGATGAGATTCGCACCTGCATTATGTAATGATTTTGTTATTCCCCATGCAATGCTTCTCTCATTTGCAACACCCATGACAACAATATTTTTTCCTTCTAATAAACTTGACATGTGGCACCTCCAAAATATTTTATATTTCCTATTATAACTTAATTTATTTCCTTAAAGAAGCATATACAATCTTACTATATAGAAAAAACTGTGTATCATAAGCGTACTGTTTATCATGAAAAGTTACTGTTATTATAGCCTTTTTGCCCTGAAATCATGATAGAAAAAAATTTTTATAAAAAAATGCATTTTACTCTTTACAAAAATATTTAATCTGTATATAATAAGATTCGTTGGTTTACGACAAACATTTTAAAAAAGATATATGAGCTGTTTTTTGTTCTTATACTATTTAGTGCTAGGCCCGTTGGTCAAGCGGTTAAGACACCGCCCTTTCACGGCGGTAACACGGGTTCGAATCCCGTACGGGTCACCAATTGTTTATAAAAAAAGCTATTTCGAAGTGGATGGTTTTAAATTTATCTTACTGAAATAAGCATATTAGATTTTATGCTGTGGGAGGATTAGCTCAGCTGGGAGAGCACTTGCCTTACAAGCAAGGGGTCGCAGGTTCGAGCCCTGCATCCTCCACCATTTCAAATTATTGCATTTTGAGTGTTTTTCATTTATAGTATAAAAGGAAGTCTTCGGACACACATATTATCTCTGCCAAGTTAGAAAATGCAGGGATCGTTATGATTTAAAATCTTATCATTTAATAAATGTAAAAATGCCGGTCTAGCTCAATTGGCAGAGCAACTGACTTGTAATCAGTAGGTTGGGGGTTCAAGTCCTCTGGCCGGCACCATTTCAATTAAAATGTATCATTTATATGTATAATAAATGTACTAAAGGCAAGAATATGGAGGGGTAGCGAAGTGGCTAAACGCGGCGGACTGTAAATCCGCTCCCTCTGGGTTCGGCAGTTCGAATCTGCCCCCCTCCACCATATATTTATACGATTGTTGGGCTGTAGCCAAGCGGTAAGGCATCGGGTTTTGATCCCGTGTAGCCTAGGTTCGAATCCTAGCAGCCCAGCCATTTTTTTGTTTTTAGAGCAATTTTTGAATTGAAAATTAATATAATCTAGGTTATTCTACATAAAAAATGACTTTCGAAAAAAGTCAGCAGATGCAGGGTCACCAATGATAAACGCTCATACAAAATAAGAAAACTACAATACAGGAGCCATTAGCTCAGTCGGTAGAGCAACGAGCAAAGCTCCCACCGAATCAGCTGCGAGTAACCCCGAAGCACCTAACCTCCTTGAATAAGCTGGAAGATGCAGGGGTCGCCAATGATAAACGCTCATACAAAATAAGAAAACTACAATACAGGAGCCATTAGCTCAGTCGGTAGAGCATCTGACTTTTAATCAGAGGGTCGGAGGTTCGAATCCTCCATGGCTCACCACTTAAAATGATAAAAATGTTAAGGTTATACATCATACATAAAATAAAGTACATGAACAAACAAGGTCGCTATGATTGTAGTCAACCTTGTTTATTTGCATTTTGTACTCTTTTTTAACATAATAGATACAAAAATTATAAAACATGTTATAATTACTATTTGAGAAAAATAAAAGTGAAGGCTTTATATAGATATTTTAGATGTAAATAATTATGGACTTCAAAAGGATGAGGTAGCGTGAGAACTTCTAGAATTCCAGGTTTTTATAATATGACAGTTGAAGAGCGCAGAGCATTAGTGGCAAAAATGTATGGTCTTTCTGGGGAAGAAAAGAATGATTTATTTTCTGCGGAACCGCTGCCAGTCGGTACTGCGGATAAAATGATAGAAAATGTTGTGGGTTCCTTTCCCCTTCCACTCGGATTAGGGTTGAATTTTTTAATTAATGGGAAGGAATATGCGATCCCAATGGCTATTGAAGAACCTTCTGTTGTTGCCTCTGCAAGTTATATTGCAAAAATTGTTAGGGAAGCTGGGGGCTTTACGACAGAGGCTACAGATAGATTGATGATTGGCCAGATTCAAGTTGTAGGGTGTCCTGATATTTATGCTGCAAAGGACGCTATCTTGAAAGAAAAACAAGCTTTGATTGAAGATGCAAATGCTGCCTACCCAAGTATGGTTGCAAGAGGTGGCGGAGCAGAAGATTTAGAAGTTCGTATTCTAAATGAAGAATCCGGATCCGCCTTTAGCCAAATGCTTGTCTTACATTTATATGTGAATACATGCGACGCAATGGGTGCGAATATAATAAACACAATGGTAGAATCATTAGCTCCAATTGTAGAACAGCTAACAGATGGGAAAGTTTATTTACGTATTCTTTCCAATTATGCTGATCGTTGTTTAGCCCGTGCACGTTGTGTGATTCCTCCTGAATTATTAGCAGATGAAAACTATACTGGTGAAGAAGTTCGCGATGGAGTTGTACATGCATATGAGTTTGCTGCCTCTGATCCATATCGAGCAGTGACGCATAATAAAGGTATAATGAATGGAATAGATCCAGTTGTTATTGCTACAGGGAACGACTGGCGCGCAGTTGAAGCTGGCGCACATGCATATGCAGTCCGTCATGGTTCATACGGTTCCATGACAACATGGTATGTGGATCATGAGGGGAATTTGGTCGGCGAATTAGAATTGCCTATGTCCGTTGGTACTGTTGGCGGTTCGATAAACGTCCACCCAATTTCGAAATTAGCGCATAAAATTTTAGGCGTGGAATCGGCGCAAGAACTTGCTCAAATTATTGTATCGGTTGGATTGGCACAAAATCTTGGGGCATTAAAAGCATTAGTAACTGATGGGATCCAAAAAGGGCATATGGCACTACATTCTCGTTCTGTTGCAATTGCAGCAGGGGCTACTGGGGAGATGATCGATATTATTGCTGAGAAATTAGTCGATGTAAAAGAAATTCGTGTCGGAAAAGCAAAAGAATTGGTGGAAGAGTATATAAAATGAGTGCAGAAAAGGCAACAACCTCAGAACAAATAGCTATCGGCATAGCTCATAGTAAATTAATATTAATTGGCGAACATGCAGTTGTCCATGGGCAGCCTGCAATTGCAATTCCTTTTCCATTAGTTGGTGTGGAATCCGTTATTGAATATGTCCCTGGTTCTGTAAAAATTGACAGTTCGTTTTATCATGGTCCAATTGATTCAGCCCCAGAATCACTAGAAGGCATTGTCAATTGTATTAAAAGCACCTTAAAGTATCTTAATATGCCCTGTGAGGATTTATTAGTTCAAATACAATCATCGATACCCCCTGGTAAGGGCCTTGGTTCCAGTGCATCCGTTGCAGTCGCGGTGGTTAGATCCTTGTTTGCTTATGCTAACGTATCCTATACAGAAGAAGAGTTACTCTATTTCGCAAATATTTCTGAGACCTATGCACATGGAGCACCAAGTGGCATTGATTCATTAACTATCATGTCACAATCACCAGTGTGGTATGAGAAAGATCGCTCCATCGAATTTATCAATCTTAGCGACGATTTTCACTTTATTGTAGCTGACTCCGGAAGAGTAGGAGATACACGTTTAGCAGTTGAATCCGTAACAGAGCTGCTTAAAGCTGCTCCTAAAATCATTCAGTCCAAACTGGATCGCATCGGGGAATTAACACACCAGGCAAAGCATGCTTTGGAAAAGGCTGGTAAACAAATATTGGGCAAGATGTTAGACGAGGCACAAAAAGAATTAGAGGCGCTCGGTGTAAGTGATGCGGGATTAAACAAATTGATCTACTTTGCCCGTCAAGAAGGAGCTTTAGGTGCAAAACTTACTGGCGGAGGAAATGGTGGTTGTATTATTGCACTAGCAAAAAATGAAGTGCATTCAAGACAGCTTTCTGAAAAGTTAAGACGATTTGGTGCACATGCTGTGTGGCCATTTGTTTTACGGAAAAAGGATCAATCATAAATACCTTTGATTCAGGGAGAAGAAAAGGAGATATATCTATCATGAAGGCGACAGCTAAAGCACATACGAATATTGCCTTAATCAAATATTGGGGAAAACGGGATGAGTCATTCATATTGCCAACGAATAATAGCTTATCTCTAACATTGGATGGTTTTAGTACAACTACTTCTGTTGAATTTCGGGAAGATTTATCAGAGGATATATTTACTTTAGATGATAAGCGTATTACAGGGGTAGAGTACGATCGTGTTCGAAGCTTTCTGGATTTAATTAGGAATTTAAGTGATAAAACGCTATACGCTGATGTTCATTCGATTAATGATGTGCCAACGGCTGCAGGTTTTGCCTCCTCTGCTTCTGGTTTTGCTGCTCTTGCAGGAGCTGCAACCCGGGCAATGGGATTGCAACTAAGCGATTATGAACTTTCACGGATAACAAGACAAGGTTCTGGCTCAGCTTGCCGTTCGATTTATGGCGGATTTGCTGAGTGGCAGCAAGGCGTAAAAACAGATGGATCTGACTCATATGCTGTCCCAATAGCTCCCGTTGAACATTGGGATATTCGGGTTGCTGCGGTTGTTTTGTCGGCTGATATGAAGAAGGTTTCAAGCCGGGAAGGTATGAGAAGAACGGTAGATACCTCTGCATTTTTTCAGAGCTGGGTTGATAGTATTCCTAATGATTTAGAACAGATAAAGCAAGGGATTCAGGAACGTGATTTTGAAAAGGTAGGTCAGATAGCAGAAGCAAACTGTCTAAGAATGCATGCAACAACGCTTGGGGCAAATCCGCCATTTACGTATTGGGCCGATACAACAATGACTGTCATGCAGGCTGTGCAAAGCTTGCGAGAAGGTGGCATTTCGGCTTATTTTACGATTGATGCCGGACCAAATGTAAAAGTGCTTTATTTACCGGAAAATGAAGAAAAAATTAAAACAGCACTAATGCATGTACCTGGTGTAACAGATGTTATTCTAAGTCGTGCGGGTCAGGGAATATCCTATAAATAGGGGTTGAAACGCTTTGTCCAAGACATCATTGACCATAAAGGTTCCTGGTAAACTAATGATCGCTGGTGAGTTTGCTGTACTTGAGCCTCACCATAAGTTAGTCGTCATGGCGGTTAACCGCTTTGTATATGCCACAATTGAGGAAAGCCATGAAAACTTCTTAACCTTAGAGAATTTTAATCTTAATCATATTACTTGGGACTATGAAAATAGTAATATTAACGTTCATGCAAACGATGATCGTATCCGTTTTGCGAAAGATGCGATGACTATTGCTTTAAATTTTTTAGAAGAAAATAGTATTACTACGGGAGGTTTCTCGTTAAAAGTAAAAAGTGAACTTGATGACATATCTGGAGTGAAATATGGCTTAGGTTCAAGTGCTGCTGTAGTCACTTCGATCATTGCTGCGATATTGAAAAAATATTTACCAAACCCATCCGCATCTCTCATTTTCAAGCTTGCGGCTATTTCGCATGTAAAAACGCAAGGTAATGGATCTGGTGCTGATGTTGCGGCCTCATCCTATGGTGGAATGCTAAAGTACGCCTCCTTTCAAGCTGAGTGGTTAAAGGAGATGTATAGGAATGCTAACTCTTTAATGGAATTACTAGAAGAAAATTGGTCTTATCTATCCGTTCATCCAGTTAGTCTACCTGAAAATGTACATATTTGTATAGGGTGGACAGGTAATCCAGCCTCTACTGCTAAGCTAGTTGATAAAGTTTTAAAGCTTAAACAAAATAATACATCTCAATTTGGGCAGTTTCTTGATGATAGTGCGAAAGCTGTTACTCATTTTTATCAAGGGATGCAACAAAACGATATAGATCTTCTATTAAGTGGAGTAAAGAAAAACAGACAGGCTTTATCTACTGTAGGAAATAATACTAACGTCGATATAGAAACTCCATTATTAGGTAAACTATGTGATTTAGCTGAACAGTTCGGTGGTGCTGGTAAACCATCAGGAGCTGGTGGCGGTGATTGTGGTATTGCATTTATGCCGTCAAAGGAAAAAGCAAAAGATCTGTTCCGTGCATGGGAAGCGGCGGGGATTAAACCGCTGGATATTGAACTATACGGTACTGGAGCTTCGACAATTTCATCATCTTATCACTGATAATAAAGCAGGATGACTCATGGGGTGATCCTGCTTTTAAATCTAGAAGTTTGTATAATTATGCATTTTTGTGCTTGGTTGAGTCATTGATCTGTTTTTGGATAAAATGAAAAGCAGAGGGAGGGACTGTCATGAATGAAAATATTTCAATTATCGGTGTCCCAATGGATTTAGGCCAATGTCGGCGAGGTGTTGATATGGGACCAAGCGCAATTAGATATGCAGGTGTTATTGAAAGACTCGAGCAATTAAAATACGATATTGATGATTTAGGTGACATCTCGATTTCGCGCCCCGACAGGAAACAAAGGGAACAAAAAAATAAGCTGCGAAATTTACCACAGGTGGCAGAAGCAAATGAAGAACTGGGAAAAATGGTTGATGAAGAAATAAAGAAACAGCGCTTTCCTTTAATTTTAGGTGGCGATCATAGTATAGCGATCGGAAGTCTGGCTGGGATTTCTAAACACTATGAAAATTTAGGAGTTATTTGGTATGATGCACATGGTGATTTGAATTCTGATAAGACGTCACCATCGGGCAACATTCATGGAATGCCATTAGCTGCTAATCTAGGTGTTGGTATCGAAAGATTGACACATATTTTAGGGTACTCACCTAAGATTAAGCCAGAGAATGTCGTAATAATTGGTGCGCGCTGTCTGGACCCGGGTGAGAAGGATTATATTCGTGACCTGGGAATAAAAGTATATACGATGCATGAAATTGATTTAATGGGGCTGCCAAAAGTAATGGCTGAGACAATTGATTATTTGGAGGCGCGTACAGATGGATTGCATCTTAGCCTTGATTTAGATGGTTTGGATCCGTCAGAAGCCCCAGGTGTAGGAACGCCAGTTATTGGCGGACTTACCTATCGTGAAAGCCATTTAGCAATGGAGATGCTTGCTGAATCAAATCTTTTAACATCAGCGGAATTTGTTGAAGTTAATCCAATTCTGGATGATAAAAATAAAACGGCATCAGTAGCTGTCGGGTTAATAGGATCTTTATTCGGCGAAAAATTAAAATAGAAAAGTAAAAAAGACATTAAGTTTCTTTATCTAATGTGAAATTTAATGTCTTTTTTATTTATTTATGCATATTTCATTTTGATATTCATTTATTAAATCATCCAACCTCATGCTGATCTTCACAACGATGTCAGAAGTTAGAGGATGAATATTGCTAAGTGATATCATTTCTTCCCGACAATGTTCAATTTCCTTTAATAATCCAGAATTTTTTCTCATTCATATAAACCTCCATTCCAATAATCTATAATATAAAATCCCACAGCTAAATGCAAGTTAAACTTTGTTACAAATTTTGTGATTTCAATGCCAGGGGGGTTACACTAACAAATCAAAGAAATGAAAATATTTATGGACTAACATGAAATGTGGTATAATATATACTGTTAGACGTCTTTAAATAGATTTTTATAGAAATTCACGTGTAAAAGGGTGTGGGAACATGCTTGATGGGGGATTTGATCTTTTAGATGTAGTAAGAATAGGCGTAGATATAGCTCTCGTCTGGTATGTTTTATATAAATTATTAATGTGGATTCGTGGTACGAAAGCGATACAGCTCCTGAAAGGGATTATCATTGTACTGGCTGTAAGAATGTTTAGTATTGTGTTTGACTTACAAACAATACAATGGATTACATATCAAGCAATTTTATGGGGTTTTCTCGTCATCATTATACTATTCCAGCCTGAATTAAGACGAGCATTAGAACAATTAGGAAGGGGAAGCCTTTTCTCAAGAAGTACAAAATCAGAGGAAGAAATTTTGGCAAAAACAATCGATTCACTTATTGAATCGTGCAATTATATGGCAAAACGTCGTATTGGTGCACTCATTACAATCGAAAGGGAAACTGGGATGGGAGAATATGCAGAAACAGGTATTCCGATAAACGGAAAGCTAACCCATCAGTTATTAACGAATATATTTACACCGAATACACCGTTGCATGATGGAGCTGTTATTCTAAGCGGCGAAGAAATAGTCGCAGCTGCTTGTTACCTGCCATTATCAGAAAACCCCTTTATATCGAAAGAATTGGGTACGCGACATAGAGCTGCAATGGGAGTTAGTGAAGTTACTGACGCAATTACAATTGTTGTTTCAGAAGAGACAGGAAATATAACATGTACAAGAAATGGTGAAATGCATAGAGATTTTAATCAAAGCGATTTACGAGCATTTTTGCAAGAAAATTTAACTTTAAACTTAAAAACCCCTGAAACAAAAACAAGGAATTGGAGGGGGAAGAAGAATGGATAAGTGGTTTAAAAGTAAATGGTTTGTACGTGTGCTCTCTTTGGCATTTGCGATTATGCTTTATGTTTTTGTTAATGTAGAAGCGAATACCACACAGTCTGATTCAAGATTTACTCCCAGTTCAAATGACGAAACGGAAACCGTAGAAGATGTTCCAGTAGATATACGTATCGACGATGAACGCTATGTTGTAAGTGGAGTTCCTGAACATGTATCCGTTTCTTTGGAAGGGATAAACAGTATACTGACACCAACTGTCAGGCAGCGAAACTTTAATGTTTTTGTAGACCTTGAGGGCCTAGGTGAGGGTAAACATACGGTAGAAATTGAGCATGAAAATATACCTAAAGGTCTCTCTGCTTATATTGAGCCCAAAACAGTTGATGTAACGATTGAAGAGCGAGAGACGAAAGAATTTAGTGTTTTTGCGGAGTTTATGAATAAAGAACAACTCCCAGAAGGATATGAGCTTGGCGAACCAGAAGTAGATCCTGGCCAAGTAACCATAACAAGTTCAAAAAGTGTAATTGATCAAATAGCGATGGTTAAAGTGTATATCGATGTTGCAGATGTAACAGAACCCATTAATAAGCGAGAGATTCCTATCAATGTGTATGATAGCCAGGGAAATACACTAAATGTGCATGTAGAGCCAGAAAATATCCTTGTTTCTGTGGATGTGCATAATCCAAGTAAGACTGTATCTATTGATGTTCCAACAAAGGGAAAGCTGCCAGATGATTATGAGCTTGTTTCTCTATCACCTAATAAAGAGGAAGTAACGATATACGGAACAAATGATGTGTTAGCTGAAATTGATAATATATCTACGGAGGATATTGACTTATCAGAAATAAATAAATCAGAGACGATTAATACAAATCTAAAAGTTCCAGAAGGTGCAAGAATAGATGATGATAAGATAAAGGTTAAGGTTAACATTGAAGAAACGAAAGAGGAAGAAGCTGATTCAGCAAGCACTAAAGACGATGAAGATACGAAAAAAAAAACAGATAAACAAGAGTCTGAATCAAAGTCTAAATCAAAGTCTGAATCAGAAATGGAATCAAAAAACCTGAAAGAATCAAATGAATCAACAGAGTCATCGGGCTCATCAGATGAAGAAGAAAAAACGGATGAACTTAAATCTTCAGATAAAACTTTAGAGAATATACCTATTGAAATTCTAAACCAAGATGATGAACAAGAAATAGTTTTCGTTGATCCAAGCAATGCAGTGGTGGATATCACTGTAGAAGGCGATGAAAAGGAAATAAAAGAATTAAAAGAAGAAGATTTCAGTGCTTTTATAGATGTGGATGGTTTAGAAGAAGGAGAGCATGAAATTCCGATAACCATTGAAGGGTCAAGTGATATTCATGCAAGCAGTAGTTTAAAAGATGTCACGATCGAAGTCAATTCTTTAGCAAATGAATAGAATAACACCAGTAAATATACATGTAAGTATGTAAAAACGGCATTTAAATTAATGATATTGTTCTCCCTGCATCTTTTAAGGGGGTAAAGGAGAGGTACAACATGGGAATATATTTTGGAACAGACGGTGTAAGAGGGGTTGCCAATGGTGAATTAACACCAGAATTGGCATTTAGACTCGGGAGATTTGGCGGATATGTTTTAACAAAAGAAATTAAGAGCCCAAAAATCCTTATAGGCCGTGATACACGAATTTCAGGCTATATGCTCGAGGGTGCCCTCATTGCAGGTCTATTATCAATCGGCGCGGAGGTAATGCGTTTAGGTGTTGTGTCAACACCAGGAGTTGCTTATCTTACGAAGGCAAATAGCGCAGAGGCTGGAATCATGATATCAGCTTCTCATAATCCTGTCGAAGATAATGGGATTAAATTTTTCGGCCCCGATGGTTTTAAATTAACCAGTGACCAAGAAGAAGAAATCGAACGTTTAATGGAGGGCGAGGATAACTTACCGCGTCCTATAGGAGCAGATATAGGGGTCGTAAACGATTATTTTGAAAGCGGGCAAAAATATCTTTCTTTTCTAAAAGAAACGATTGATAATGATTTTGAAGGTATGCAAATTGCTATAGACTGTGCACATGGTGCAACATCTAGTTTAGCAACCCATCTGTTCGCAGATTTGGAGGCGGATATTTATTCCATTGGTTCCTCTCCAAACGGACTAAATATCAATGATGGAGTAGGATCCACACATCCGGAAAAGCTTCAGGAGTTTGTTAAAGAAAAAAAGGCTGATATCGGGCTTGCCTTTGATGGAGATGGTGATCGATTAATTGCTGTAGATGAGAACGGCAGCATTGTCGATGGTGACAAGATCATGTTTATTTGTGCAAAATATATGAATGAAAAAGGTTTTTTGCGTCATAATACCGTTGTATCAACTGTTATGAGTAACCTAGGCTTTTATAAAGCACTTGAAGAGAATGGAATGCGTAGTGATAAAACGGATGTTGGTGATCGTTATGTGATGGAGGAAATGCGGCGAGGCGGCTATAATTTAGGCGGAGAACAATCAGGACATATTATTTTCCTTGATTATAATACTACAGGGGATGGAATGTTATCAGCGATTCAGCTGTTGAATGTGTTGAAGGAAACAGGAAAGCCCCTATCAGAGCTTGCTAATGAAATGACTATTTTCCCACAAGTATTAAAAAACGTAAGAGTCATCGATAAGCAAAAAGCATTAATTAATCCAACCATTCTAGAGACAATTCAGGAAGTTGAAACAGAAATGGGAGAAGAGGGACGTGTCCTTGTTCGACCATCGGGTACCGAACCACTTGTTCGAGTAATGGTAGAAGCCCCGACAGAGGAAGCCTGTGAAAAATATGCGAATCGAGTTGTAACGGTCATTGAAGAATTACTGGGAATGAATAATTAATTGTAAAGCTGCAATCTCTAAAAGGGAAAGCAGCTTTTTCTATCCTATTTGAGGGAGGCATAATGATGATAAATATATTAGTTGTGGATGATGATCCGCATATACGTGAATTATTACGCTTTTACTTGCAAAAGGAACACTATCAACCAATTGAAGCAGTGGACGGTCAAGATGCTCTGAAACGTCTCGAAGAAAACCAAATCCATTTAGCAATTGTGGACATTATGATGCCTAATATAGACGGATATCAATTGTGTAAAGAAATTCGTGCATATTATGATATTCCCGTTCTTATGCTTACAGCGAAAGGAGAAATTATAGATAAGGAAAAAGCCTTTTTAGCAGGTACGGACGATTACCTTGTGAAGCCATTTGAACCAAAGGAAGTTTTATTCCGGATCAAGGCACTACTTCGTCGTTTTCAGATGATTAATGAAGAGAAAATCCATGTGGGTGAAATAACGATTAATCGCAAGAATTATGAAGTCGCTATTGGTGACAAAACAATTATTTTACCTTTGAAAGAATTTGAACTTCTGGCACAATTAGCTAGTTATCCAGATCGTATTTTCTCTCGTGAACAGTTAATTGACTTCGTTTGGGGGAATGACTTTATTGGTAATGACCGAACGGTTGACGTACATATTAAACGTCTCAGAGAGCGATTTTCTCCCGAGCAGAGCAAATTCTCTATCCAGACGGTACGCGGATTGGGGTACAAGTTGGAGGAAGTTAAGGAATAGGTACCACCTCACCTATCAGATTAAGTTCGGAGGTCAGTATCATGCGAACACTTTATGTCAGAATTATTGTTACAACAATGGCCATCATGATAGCAAGTTCGATTATTGCCTTTGCAGTGACCAATATCTATTATCAGCATTACCTAAAACCGGAGAATGATCGTAAAATTACTAAAATAGCTCAAAATATTGTGTATGTATTGGAAAAGAATGATAATCGGGACATTTCAACTTTTTTTGCTTCGATGACAAATTTAGGTTATCAGTTTTATGTTATTGACCAAAATGGCAATGAGCAGTTTTATGGTAAACCTTTTCGGAAAAATAATCTAAAAGCGAAGTACATCGATCATGTTTTAGAAGGAAACGTATATCATGGTATTGCACAATTTCCATGGAAACCTTTTGTTACTGGCTTTTTTGATAATGAACTAAAAAATACAGTGGGTGTACCGGTTACTCTGGATAATGAACGACAGGCGTTATTTGTACGTCCAAATACATCCCAGCAGTTTGGAGAAATGCGTGTCTTTCTAGCAGTGTTATTATTATTTGCTTTATTATTCAGCTTTTTATTAGTATTAATAAGTACACGTTTTATTGTTAATCCGATAAAGAAACTTACAGAAGCAACAAAAAAAATAGCAGCTGGGAATTATCATTTAAAATTGAATGTTCATCGCCGTGATGAGATTGGCCGACTTGCTAATAATTTCTCTATCATGAGCAATAGTTTGGAAAAAACAGAAGAAAAGAGACAAGAGTTTGTTTCCGGTGTCTCTCATGAAATTCAATCTCCACTTGCGTCAATTCAAGGATTTGCACAAACATTAAGAAATGAAAATTTATCTGAGCAAGAAAGAATACATTATTTAACAATCATCGAAAAAGAGAGTAAACGATTATCCGCTTTAAGTAAACAGCTGCTAACCCTTTCGTTTTTAGATAGTGAGATGGAGAGCAGTGAAAAAATTGCATTTGATTTAGCGGCGCAGTTGAAGGAAGTTGTGTATTCCACAGAGTGGCAATGGCGGGAGAAAGGTATTGCCTTTGAAATGAACCTCAATCCATGTGAGGCAGTAGGGGACCCGAGGCTCTTACAGCAAGTTTGGATGAATTTAATTACAAATGCGATTCGCTACACGGACAAGGGAGGAGAAGTAATAGTAACGGCAAATTGTGAAAAATCTGGCGTTTACGTTACTGTTAAAGATAACGGAATAGGGATTGCAGAGGAAGATATAACCCAGATTTTTGACCGTTTTTATAAAGTTGATAAGGCGCGTACACGTACGAAGAATAGTACAGGCCTAGGGCTAGCGATCGTAAAGAAAATTATCAGTCTACATGGTGGATCGATTATGGTGGATAGTGAACCTGGAACAGGCTCAGCCTTTCATGTTTATTTGCCAAAATCACAAATATCCGAATAAGTCCTATTTGAATATAAATATGGAGGAAACATGATGAGAGAACTTATTAAACTGATGGCAAATAGAATGAATGATATTCATGATATTTTAGTAGATACGTTTGGTGTACATATGACCGATAAGGAACTCCACTTTTGGGTTATAGGAATTATAGGGATCATTACCTATTTTATTGTTTACTTTTGTTTTAAAATTATAGAAAAGATGCAGTGGAGTATAACGATACTATCCTTTATTTATACATTTACTGTTATGGTTGTTTTGGTGTTTGCAATAGAGCTACAGCAGGCAATCACCAACCGCGGCAATATGGAATTTGCTGATGCTGTGATGGGTCTATGGGGTTATTTGGTATTTTTTTTGGTATATATCGTTGCAGCATTTATCATCTATACAATTATTAAACTTTTTAAGGGAAAAAAATAATATCTTAGCTTTTGATTATTTTCCATTTATTAACCGGTATTCCAATCCCTTTTTATAGATTATGACCAAGAGCAATCAGATTATTGTTTTGTTTAACAATAATTCCGGCGGAAACGCATCGAGTAACGCAAAAGAACTGCAATCGATGCTGAAGGTCAAATACGAAGGACTTGCACCAAAACAGCTTGATTTATTTGGGGACAGTCTCTCACCACTTTAAAGTGATGAGGGACTGTCCCCCATTCTTACTAGCCTTTTTCATAGGTCCATACGCGGTCGTGATTCGTGTTTTGCGGAAATTTTTCTCCTGCTTTAAGTTTAACTATTTTTGGATCGTTTACATTATTTCCTGTTTCTCCTATCTCACGGTATATGCCGTTATTAGGCGCTTTTTGGCCATAACGAAAATGACTGTATTCTCCCAAAATGATCACTCCTTTTTATTTTATTATGGCAATATAAGAAGTGATTCATTCACGATTGGATATTTAGATTTCTTTTGTTGAAACTGGAAGGAATAGCGGAATGCCTCGTTTATTAAAGGGAAGAAGTTTACTATCTGCCACTAAATGGCTAATATATCCAATGATACAAGTATAATAAATACCTTTCATATCAAGAGCTGCTTCTAAATGGAAGGCAATTATTCCAAAGAAAATAAGACCAATGATCGAGTGGGTATAACTGCGATGAGGAACCCAAGCAGATATAAAAATATAAATCCCTAGCAAGAATAACCATATTTCGTCTAAAAAATATCCTCCTGTCACAACACCAATACCTGTAATGAGCAGCATATGTTTTTGCTTGATGAGTGAAGAAAGTATAATCATTCCCAGTCCAATTCCAATGCCAATCGTTCTTTCTTCATCCGACCCCCCGTAAAAACTATAAGTGATCAGCAAAACTCCGATTAACTGGGCAATCGACCGAATGATTTTATGGGATATCGTGATTCTACCGCTAAGTTTCCCATCAATATCAAGATCAGGGATCAATCCTGAAATTAGTCCTAATCCCATGAAAAGAAGTGTTGCAGAAGGAGTGGCTGAAAAATAATTAGCAACAATAAATCCTGACGCAGTTCCAATCACCGCGTGTGAAGTACCTGTCATTTTGAACTTCTCCTCAAATAAGATTTTCAAACCCAATAATTATTTTACAATAAAACGGTTTAGATAGGATAGACGTCGTTTCATTTAGATCACAAAAATTTCCGGAATTTCCCCTTCCCCCTTTTTAATGTAATAAATTTCTTTTTCGTATATAATGCAAATAGCATGAATTTTTCAAATGATAGAGAGGGAAGGAACTATGAGGAAATTTTTGGTATTATTTATTGTTTTATGTTTATTATTACTAGCAGCATGTAATTCCGATTCTTCCGTATCTAAATCAAAGGATTCAGACTCCAAAGATACCTCAGCGAAGGAACAATCCGTTGCTGAAATTTTAAAAAAGACGGAAGAGGCACATAAGGATCTGGAATCACTGGAAGTTGAATTTATGGAGTCTTATGAAGGTGGACAGGATAAGGGCGTTGAAAAATATGATTATAAAAATAGTGTGGGGTTTTTGAAATATAATGAAGGGGTAGTGATGTATAAAGATAAGGATGGCTTTCTTCTTTCGTTAGATGGCAAGACAGAAGCGCCACAAATTGAAGAAAAAAATGTATTTGCAATGAAATTTGATAATCAAATGAGTCAACATAAAAATCAAATTCATTACTTAAAAGAGTTTGATTCCGATCTATATGAGAAATTTGATATGGAGGATAAGGATGAACATTTCATTCTTACTTATAGTGGAAGTGATAAAGATAAATTGCAATTAATGCAAGGATTTGCTGATACATATAATGAAAATTTAGCAGATGTTTTGGGGAGAGATGTCGAAGCGAAAGACCTTACCGTCGATAAGCTAACTATCACAGTAGAAATTAACAAAGATACGAATCAAATTGAAACCTTTGAAGAGGAAATGAAGTATTCTCAATTTGTTGATGGAAAGAATCGTGATTATGATCAAAAGGTAGTATATGAGTATTCGAACTATAATGACATTGATGAGATCAAAAAACCCGATTTCACGGGTGACAAAACTACAAAGGAGAAAGATAAATCACATGCATTAAGTAAAAAAGACGAGAAAAAATATGAAGAAGAGGCATCTGCTTATGTTGATGCATTGATTCAAGCAACTGTTTTTCAAAATGTAGATAAATACATGGAAAAGGCCCCGGATTCTAAAGAAGATAAAAAATCTGACGGGCAAATGCAAAAAAATCTATTTAAAGATTTCTATATTCAAAACACAAAACAAAATATGCAAGGATCGAGTGTTTCAGACAAGCAAATTAACGATTTGGCTGATGCCTTTTTGGGTGCACTTTCAAAAACCAAATATGAAATTGTAGATGTAACAGTCCAAACAGAAAGAGATATAGCCGTTACCGTCTCGGTTGAGGGGATTGATGATGCTTCTATCTATCAAGAAGCTGGACAAGAATTAAAGGAACTCTATGAGAATGAAGAGATTGGCAAGGAAGAGCTAGATGCAAAAAATATAGAAATATTAATTCAAAAGTATAATGAGGTAGAAGCTTTAACAGAACCAAAAATCGTGGAGGTTGATGTGACCCGAAATCAGGATTCATATGAGGTACTGATGCAGGATCAATATTTAGCAGGGTTTGTGCAGTAATATTTTTTTAAGGGTAATTAAGAAAAGATTGGAAGGAGACGGATCAGGTTGAGCAAGACATTATATTCCTTTGAGATCTCTACAACAGAAAAGCAATCGTTTACCAATTTGGACAAACAGTTGGAGCTGGCTCTTACTGAAAGCGGAATAAAAGATGGGATTATGATCGTTTATTGTCCGCATACAACAGCCGCCATCACTATCAATGAAAATGCAGATCCAGATGTGAAAACGGATTTGAAATTAGGATTGAATGAAACCTTTCCGAACAAAAAAGAATATATTCATATGGAGGGAAATTCAGATGGTCACATGAAATCTTCAGTGGTGGGTGCAAGCGAAATGTTGATTGTTTCAGATGGCAGTTTGATCTTAGGTACGTGGCAAAGTGTTTATTTTTGTGAATTTGATGGTCCGAGGAAGAGAAAAGTATTAGTGAAAATAATAGAAGGATAAACGATCAATTTAGCCTATCGCCAGCATGGAGGCGGTAGGCATTGTCAATTTAAGTCGAAATCATCAAAAAATTTAGTATGATATATTGCATTTTGCAGAAAAAGATAGTAATATAGATTCACTAATATATTGCATTTAGCAAAAGAATCTGACAATAGAGTTTAACATCAAGGGGCGTTTACATGAATAAGAAACTATCATTTTCATCCTATTTTATAATCGGGGTTATGTTATTTGCGCTATTTTTTGGAGCAGGAAATTTAATTTTCCCTGCCACACTCGGTCAAAATGCGGGTGAGAATCTTTGGCCTGCGGTAATCGGGTTTTTGATTACGGGTGTCGGGCTCCCATTTTTGGGAATTTTAGCAATAGGTTTTTCAGGAAGTCGTAATTTACAGGAACTTGCAGGAAGAATTCACCCGATTTATGGTATTATTTTTACTAGTCTACTATATTTGACGATCGGTCCATTTTTTGCAGCTCCACGTACAGGTGCAGTTGCGTATGACGTTGGGATAACACCGTTTGTAAGTGAGGAATATAGTCAAATAAGCTTATTCCTATTCTCAGCACTATTCTTTGCAGCTTCCCTTTGGCTTTCACTTACTCCGGCAAAACTAGTTGAACGATTTGGTAAACTATTATCTCCGGCTATCATTGTTCTTTTGATATTTTTGTTAGTGACGGCTATCATAAATCCGATGGGGTCTATTGAAGCACCACAAGAAGCATATAAAAGCGGAGCCTTCCTAAATGGGTTTTTAGAAGGTTATAACACAATGGATGCGTTAGCTTCTCTTGTGTTTGGTATTATCGTTATCAATGCTATCCGATCGTTTGGTGTGAAATCCACTCAAGGTGTACTGGCAGCAACAGCGAAATCAGGTATTGTTGCAGTCTTATTTTTAGGCATCATTTATACAGGCATTGCATATTTGGGAGCAACAAGCACGGAAGTATTTGGCCTTTTTGAGACTGGAGGACCTGTATTAGGGAATGCTGCTTCGCATTACTTTGGACTAGCAGGAACGATGATGTTATCCATTATTATTATCCTTGCTTGTTTGACAACAAGTATAGGGCTGATGACATCGTGTGGGGAATACTTCCATTCCCTATTTCCGAAAGTAAGTTACAAAGTATTTGTCACGTTCTTTACAACGCTCACATTTATCATTGCAAATTTCGGATTGACAAATATTATTAACTACTCAGTCCCTGTTTTGATGTTTCTATATCCGCTTGCCATTGTGGTGATGCTTTTAGCTTTCTTGTCCCCATTGTTTAACCATTCAAGAATGGTTTATGTATCGGCTACAATTGTTACATTTATGATTAGTATTATTGATGGTATCAAGACGCTTTTCGATCAATTTGAAATGGACTATGCCGGATGGCTGACATCGATAATAGCTTTTTATGAAAAATCATTGCCATTATATAATGAGGGACTTGGCTGGCTGGTGCCTGTGCTTGCTGTTATCTTGATCACAGGAATCATAGCACGAGTACAGCAGCTATCTACCGCTCACGCATAATATAAAATATAAAAGCCGTTTTCTATTCATTGATATAGAAAACGGCTTTTACTTACTGCTTTTTAAATAAGCGAAATTCATCGATTGCCCGAAGCCAGTTTTTCCGCATCACTGCAGAAACTTCATTGATCTTCTTTTTCTTCATTAATTGAATTACTGTCTTGTGTTCGGTAATTGATTGTTTGGTTAGAAAGATAGAGTTATGGAAAAATAGTCTTCGAACATGAGCTTGTAAGTAAGTAACGATATTATGAATATAGGCATTATTAGCTGTGTTTACAATGATTTGGTGAAATTCCTCATCAACTTTTAAAGCGGAGAAGTAGTTTTCTGAATGAATTGCTTTGGAAAAACGCTCATTCATATTCTCCAGAAGTGTAATCGTCTGATCAGTTATATTGGCAATGGCTAGTTCAGCGGATAAGGCTTGTAATGCAGCGAGAGTAGGGAGAAGGTCATTGAGTGAGTCTTTTTCCACTTCCGTTACTTGTGTCGCTTTACCCGGATACATTTTTACAAAGCCCTGTGCTTCTAATAACTGTAATGATTCCCGAATAGGAGTCCTGCTCACACCAAGTGCTTCAGCGAGTTCAGAATCATTCAACTTTTCACCGGGGTGCAAAGTTCCATCGATAATCCATTGTTGTAGTTGATTGAATGCGCTTTCCTTTGCGGATTTGCGAGTTGGCCTTGAATGATCAATTGGTATTGGCATAATGATTCACCCTCCAATATGATGTATTATATGTGCCTATTATACTATAAAAACAATCACTTTGATATACAATATATTGCGTTTAACAATGAAACTAGAAATACGAGATCTTTCTTCTGAAGCAAATAAAGTCATATTAGGAATGATTTAAAACATATAATGGCAATAGAGAGGATGGTATGCATTGGGGAGTTTTATTAGAAAGCTAAAGGGGGGCAGATTCATGTGTTAGGTGTAACAAATCCCGTACCTGGAATTTTACCTGTAAAAGGGAGTGGTGATGATTTCATCCATCTTTTCAAATAAATTATTGTTTCCGATCGTATTGCTTGTGATCAATTTAATGTATACCGCTTACTTCATTGGGATGTTATTCGATGGTTCCATATCCACTTTTGGAGGACTTTTCTTATTGTTTTCTTCGTTTATTGGCTTAATATCTATATTGTATATCAAAAGAAAGTTTGGTAATCGCAATAGCCTTATGATTCAAACTTTGGTTTTTATTAATTGGTTATTGATTATATTCCCTATACTGGCTCTGATACTGATTGTTCTCGCCAGCGCTGGAGTTTAAAAGAAATCCATACGATACGGCAGATGCTGAAAATGAACGTATGTTTCTGGAGTGATATATTATTAAATTACCATCATCAGTATTTTGATGAAATTTTAACACCTGAGCCTCAAGGAGTGGGTTTATGCCACAGAAACTTGCCGTTACTATTCTTTATGGCGCTGGCATACCAGAAGAGGATTTTGCGTGTGACACGATAAGAAAGATCAGCAATAAGTTTTCAAGCATATTGGTGGTCAATCAAAAATCACTGGGAAAGATAATAAATAGGAAGTGAGACTATGGTGAAAATTGAATAGATACATGAAAGTTTATCTATCGGAGATTTAGAAAAGACGATTTCCTCCTTCCAATTAGGAAAATCGTCTTTTCTTCGGATTTTTTAGTCACCATGAAAGTCAATTGTGAATGTCTCGTCGAATTAGTTTTTGTCTGCACGCGGAGCACTGTCAAAGTCGATCTTTTTATGAGATCCATCGCAAAAAGGTTTATTCTCTGAATGCCCGCAACGACATAATGATATTGCCTTTTTTGTTTCAAATTTTTCCCCTGTCGCATCTGTCAATTCGAATGAACCAGTTACAATATAGGGTCCATTATCATTTACACGAACCTTTGACTCAGTCATTTGATCAACTCCCTATATAAATCTAATAATATACCATATTATCCAGTATTCCCGTATTTATTCTATAACAAACGTATATGTTTTTATACATATGCAAGTAAAGGAAATATATTCTAGTATTTAATCATATAGAGAGCTTAATCTTTCTAATTAACCGAATCGCCCTGAAATATAATCTTCCGTGCGCTTATCTGTCGGATTATTGAATATTAAATTTGTGTTATCGTATTCTACCACCTCCCCGTTTAAAAAGAAGGCGGTTTTATCTGAAATACGGGCGGCTTGTTGCATATTATGTGTCACCACAATGATGGAGTACTCTTGTTTTAATTCTTGGATTAGCTCTTCAACCTTATGTGTTGACTTAGGGTCGAGTGCTGAAGTAGGTTCATCCATTAAAATGACATTTGGTTCTATAGCTAAGCAGCGTGCAATGCATAGGCGCTGTTGCTGTCCGCCGGATAACTCGTAGGCATTTTCATGGAGTCGATCCTTTACTTCATCCCATATATAAGCCCCGCGAAGACTACGCTCAACAATTTGATTGAGTACTTTTTTATTTCGGATTCCATGTATTTTCGGTCCATACGCAATATTTTCATAGATGGATTTTGGGAAGGGGTTTGGCTTCTGGAAGACCATTCCAACACGAGTTCTTAAATCTTCAACTTTGAGCGTTCTATCGAAAATACTTTTCCCGTTATACAGAATGGTTCCGGTTGTTTGGACTCCAGGTACAAGTTCAACCATGCGATTCAAAGTCTTTAAGTATGTGGATTTCCCGCAGCCTGAAGGTCCAATAATGGCAGTTACTTCTTTTTCGTAGATGGATAGGTTAATATCCTTTAAAGCATGCACATCACTGTACCAAAGGTTTAAATCCTGTGTATCATAGACAACCTTTTTAACCGGTAGATAGTTTCCTAAGTCTTTTTTTGTTAGTGTGTGATCACTTGTTTGTTGATAATCTAATAAAATACTCATTATGTTTCACTCCTTAAGAGATTTCATGGCAATTTCTTTAAAAAAAGGGCAAATCAAAATCGTTTTTGAAATTTATTTCGAATAATAACAGCAGCTGAATTTAAGATAAGTAACACGAATAACAAGACAATAATTGTTGCAGCGGCAAGATTCGCATATTCGGCTGTAAGTGATGAATCAAGCGTCCAATAATAGATTTGCATTGGAAGCACCGTAAAACGGTCCGTAATACCTCCTGGAAAAGGGATTAATAATGCAGGAATACCAATGACGACAAGTGGAGCAGTTTCTCCAATAGCGCGTGATAGGGACAAAATAGCGCCTGTTAATATTCCGGGCAAAGCTGCAGGAAGTATAATATTTTTGATGGTTTGCCATTTTGTGGCTCCCATTCCGTAGGATGCTTCACTTAAATGTTGTGGCACGGAACGAATAGCCTCTTGACTTGCGACAACTACGATTGGTAGCACGAGTAATGACATTGTTAAACCACCAGCAAGGACAATATTTCCAAGTTCCATTGCTCGAACAAAAATCGTCAATCCTAGAATTCCGTAAACAATGGACGGTACACCAGCTAAATTCGAGATATTTGTTTGAATAATCGCTTGCAGTCGTCCTTTTTTTGCGTACAATTCTAGATAAATAGCAGTTCCAACGCCTAAAAACATGGTAACTGGTGCAACGACAACCATTAGCCAAAATGTACCAAGAATTGCGCCCATAATACCTGCTTTGTCTGCTTGCGTTGATAATTTTCCGGTAATAAAGTCCATATTGATCCAATCTATTCCTTGAATAAGGACGCGTGCGATTAAAATTCCAAGCATAATCAGGCCAAAGATAGTAGAAAGGAAGAAGATTATTTTTGAAATGTTATTTTTTATGAGGCGCATATTTAATTTGTTTTGTACTTGTGCTGTATGAACATACTTCATTTTAATACTCCTCCCTAAACCTACGAGAGATATATCTTGCTGCTAAGTTCATGATTAGTGTAAAAACAAAGAGAGTCATGGCAACTGCATATAAACTGTAATAGATCGTTGAACCAGCAGGGGCATCTCCGCCAGTTACTTCCACAATGTATGCAGTCATTGTTTGCATGGATTGTGTAATATCAAAGGTGAAGTTTTTAGAACTTCCACTTGCAATGGTTACGATCATTGTTTCGCCAATTGCGCGGGATATTCCTAAAACGAAAGAAGCAATAATGCCTGATAAAGCTGCCGGAATAACGACGCGCGTTGTAACCTCTAATTTTGTAGCTCCTAATCCTAATGCTCCTTCTCGCATGGAGTTAGGGACAGAAGACATTGCATCCTCAGACATGGAGGCGATCATCGGAATAATCATAATTCCCATGACAATTCCAGGGCTAAGAATATTTGTTGGCTCAAGTCCGGGAATGATTTCTCTTAAAATGGGTGTAACGAATGTAAAAGCAAAAAAACCGTACACAATAGTGGGTATACCAGCAAGTACTTCCAATAATGGTTTGATTGTTTTCTTTACTCTATCTGATGCATACTCACTTAAATAAATGGCTGACATAAGACCGATAGGAGCTGCTACAATGATTGCAATTACGGATGAAAAGAATGTTCCTGTTATAAGTGGTAACACACCAAAACTAGGATCTTGACTTAAAGGTTCAAGTGTATTACCTGTAAAGAAGTCTAAAATAGGGACCCGTTTAAAAAATTCAATTGTTTCCGTTAATAAAGTAAATATAATTCCTATTGTTGTAAAAATAGAGATGGAGGTGATAATAAAGAGAAAGAACGGGATTGCTTTCTCAACTAGATTTGCAAAGCTTTTTTTCTGTTTCTTTTGATCGATTAATTCTCTGACCTGAACAGTATTATCGTCTTTCATCTTGGTGTTTGCAGCCATTATGTCGAGCACCCTTTCCAATGTTTATCGTTACAATAGGATGAGAGCCAAATTCTCGCTCTCATCCTATGAAAATTGTTTTTTTATTCTTTAAGCCCTTCTAGGAAATCAACATATTCTTGAACTTCCTCTTCTGGCAGTGGCGCAAATCCAGTTTCGCCAGCGAACTCATTTACGTGGTTCATAACGTAAATTGCATAATCCAGAACTTGCGGCTTTTCTTTAGCTTGATCAACATTTAAATATGTGAACACTGGCCGAGTGAATGGAGCATAGTCTCCGTCTTCAGCGATTGTATCAATAGATGGCTCAACAGGACCGTCACCGAAGTCTACATGTACTGCTTGTAATTTATCTTGGTTGTTTACATAGTAACCAAAGCCAAAGAAGGCAATCCCGTTAACATCTTCTGAAATAAGATTTACGAGCGTTGAGTATTCTTGTTGAAGGTTAATATCACTAACTAGATCTTTTTCCTCTAAAATGTTCTCATAGAAAAACTCATAAGTTCCGTGATTTTCATTCGGTCCATATGTGTTGATCTTTTCATCAGGAAATTCTGGATCGATATCTGACCATTTTTCAATATTTTCATCCTTTAGAAAGATCTTTTTTAAATCTTTTTCGGTAAGTTCAGTAGCCCAGTCATTGTCTGGATGAACGACAAAGGTAAGTCCATCTAATGCAACTTTTAATTCCTTTACTTCCATTCCTAGTTCTTCTGCCTTTTTAGCTTCTTCATCTTTAATTTGACGTGATGCATCATTAAAGTCAGTTCCATCTTCAGCTAAAAATTTTTTAAATCCTGCACTTGTACCTGCCCGGCTTACTTCAACAGAAACATTTTCCTGTTCATTCACCATATATTCTTCAGCTAATTTGGACATTAAAGGATAAACCGTTCCTGATCCATCAATAGCAACACTGCCTTCTAATTCATTTGATTCTTTTCCTTTTGCTTTATTTCCCTCTTCATCTTTTGAGTCATTTCCACATGCTGTAAGTATCATTGCGAAACTAATTAATACAAAGAATACAAAATACTTTTTGAAGTTCATTCAAATTGTCCTCCCCTATAGATGTTTATTTTGTTTAAGAGGTTTTCTTTTCCTCTCATTTAGAATTGTATCAACCGAGTATTAAGTGAATATGTCCTTCATGTAAATGTTTTGTAAATTTAAAAGAATTAGGATTATATGAGCGATTAGAGATTGGCAGAATCAAGGTCAATATGCTATGAATAGATTCATAGAGAGAGCTTTTTTGTTTGACAAGCGGGTACATGATTCATGGAATGATTGGAGATGAAGGGTATGTCCGAAAATAAGGAAGCACGCATTATTGACGAATTAATGCATCAAATTGTTTCAAATAGACTGGAGCCAGGGACCAGGCTGCCATCTGAAAACAAACTTGCAAATAAGTATTCGGTGCCTCGAATGACTGTCAGGAGTGCATTTGCAAAGCTGGAACAACGTGGTTATATTTATTCAAAACAAGGAAAAGGAAGATTTTTAAAAGAGAAGTCAAGGCAAATTGAATTACATCTAACTGGAAAAAACAGTTTCACGGAAAAAATGAAAAATTTAGGGCATGATCTAAAGACACGTAATATTTATTGTGAACAAATTGATTATGACGCAAAAATTTATCACATATTACAAGCGGAGAAAGATGGCAATGTACATAAAATAGGAAGAGTACGCTATATCAATGGAGAGCCGATTGCTTTACATATTTCATTTGTGAGTGAGGAAATGTTTCCAATGATCAAGAAAGATGGACATGCTATTGAATCCATGTTTTCCTATTATCATAAACTTGGCTATACGGAGTTTACGAGCAGTAAAAGTATGCTAAGTGTTGCCCATCCTACGCTTGATGAGCAATCATTGCTAGCATGCAACAGTCTAGTACCATTATTAATAGTTGAAACGGATTGCATTGACGTAACCTCTAAAAGAATTTTGGAATATACAAAAATCATCTATAGAAGTGATAAGTTTAAATATGATATAACGATCGATTAAAAGGCAGGAAGGTGCTATTTTCCCTTCGCTGCCTTTTTTGTTAAGTGAATTTACAAATAATTTACCGGATCTTAATACACACAAACTTGGCGACAAGATAAGATGAACTTGTGAAGGAGGTGCCATGAAAATGAAAAGACGCAAACGAACGGAAATTCTCATTCAGGATGATTCAAATTTAGCGCAGGATCTTGCTTCAATGATTTTGGAGAAGTATGAATGCCGCGAAGTAGTCATGCCGCAGTATGGATTGACGATGATCAAGATGCGGGAATCTGCGAAAAAATCATTGTTCTACATGGGAGAAGTTCTCATTACAGAAGCAAAAGTAGAGGTTCAATCGTGTATCGGTATTGGAATTATTGTTGGAATGGAAGAGAAAAAAGCTAGAAATATGGCTATTATTGATGCGGCTTATCAGGCAGGTCTGCCTGAAACAGAATCATGGGAAGCGGAACTAATAGAAGCAGAACAGCGAATCATTGAAAAGCGGTTAAAACATCAAGCAGATTTATCTGAAACGAAAGTTGATTTCGAAACGATGGATGTGTAATTCTATCATTTTAAAGAAAAGAGAAAAGGATGAGGAGAGATAAATATGTTAATCGATCAAGTACATGATCTGCAATATGTTTACCGAAGATTATTGCATAGTTTATCAAGGCCAGGAACGATATCATCTATTCAGAAATCAGCAGAAAAAGTGGATCATTCACTCCCCTGTTTTGATGCAACGTTACTTTGCGCGATGACTTTGCTTGATGCTGAAGTTTCTTTTCATATCCTTCCTAATGATGATGGCGATTTAATCGAGAAAATTTCGGAATATACATTAGCCAACTATGCTCCGATTACGGAAGCGGATTATATTTTTGTCCTGTGTGGAACGACAGAAACAATGATCACCGGTGCAATGGAAGATTGTAAAATTGGCACTCTTATCAATCCAGAGCATTCGGCTACATGGATTATGGAAAGCAAGACGCTAACAAATCATGATGGAGTTACATTAAGTGGACCAGGAATTAAACACACTGCAAAACTACATCTTGATTATACTGTTGGAATGTGGAATGAAAGGAATGAACGGACGAAGGAATATCCGCTCGGTATTGATTTGATTTTTGTAGATAATGAAGCACAAATCACTGGTGTCCCTAGAACGAGTATCATTGAGTTTATGGAGGTGGTCTAATGGGCTATGTTGCAGTGAAAGGCGGCACAAAAGCGATTGAAGCTTCCATGAAAAGAGTGAAGTATGACCGTATAAAAGGAGAGAAAGTTCTTGACGTGCATACAATCATGTCAACAATGAGCGCCATGGTTGACCAAGTTATGTCAGAGAGCAGTTTATATTCTCCTTTTCTAGCAGCACTTTCTATTAAACAGGCAGAAGGTAATATGGAAGAAGCTGTTTTTCTCATGCGTGCACACCGTTCGACTCTACCCCGCCTTTATTATAGTCAAGCCTTGGAAACTAAAACAATGCTGGTAGAACGGCGTATTTCAGCAAGTTTTAAGGATATTCCGGGTGGGCAGTTATTAGGGTCCACCGTTGATTATACACATCGATTGTTGGATTTTAATTTAGTAGATGAAAGTTTAGAAAAAAATAAAAGATGGCTAAAAGACTATGAAACTGCTTTGCAAGAAAATGTACCTTCAGATCATGTTCATTATTATACGAAAGTGGTTGAGTACTTACGGGAGGAAGGCCTTTTTGAAAAATATGCACTAGATAATACAGATCCGGTTGATATTACAAAGGAAAGTCTTCATTTTCCGGCTCCAAGAAGTGCCAGATTACAAGTTTTAACGAGAGGTCAAACGGGAGCTGTCACATCATTGGGTTATGCTTCATTGCGTGGTTATGGACAGGTCCATCCAACGGTGGGCGAAGTGCGTGTAGGACATGTTCCAATTCATGTTAAACATCCAAATGAAATAGAGGATGATGCTGAAAATGACTATTACATTGGAAAAATAAAGATAACAGAAGTAGAGGCTTTTGTACCAGTCAATATCAAAAATGAAGATCATGAGGAAGAACTGGCATTTGAAATAGGCTATGGTGTCTGTTATGGACAAAATGAAACGAAGGCAATTGCAATGAGTATATTAGATCAATGTTTGGAACATCCGGAATATCATTTTCCAACCCATGACGAGGAATTTGTGTTACTCCATATTGATTCGGTTGAGTCAACGGGTTTTATTTCCCATTTAAAATTACCGCATTATGTCACATTTCAGTCCAGGTTGGATAGTGTCCGCCGTGTAAAGAAAGGAAGGCAATAATAATGCATAATACGCATTTTGCGTTTTTTGATGAAAGTTCAAAAAAAGAGATTCGTCGTGCTATTTTAAAAGCAGTGGCCATTCCCGGATATCAGGTTCCGTTTGCTTCAAGGGAGATGCCAATCGCGAGAGGCTGGGGGACAGGGGGCTTGCAAATCACCTTGTCTATTATAGGAAAACCAGATGTACTTAAGGTCATTGATCAAGGGGCAGATGAGTCTGTTAATGCAGTGAGCATTAAGAAACTAGTTCACGAAACAACTGGTGTAAAGCTGACAGATCAAACCAAGGATGCTTCGATTATACAATCAAGACATCGTATTCCCGAGGTCCCTTTGACAAAGGATCAAATTATCGTTTTACAAGTTCCGGAGCCTGAGCCGCTTCGTAAGGTTGAAGCAAAGGAATATGTAACAAAAAAATTACATGCAGAAAAAGAATATAGCGCGGCTTGGCTCATGCTATTTGAACAAATCATGAAATTCGGCAGAACCTCGACAGCAGAGGATCATCCTGTATACGTTCATAACAGGTATGTTATGGCTCCTAGTCCGATTCCGAGATTTGATAACCCAAAAATGCATCAGTCGGATGCGCTTATGTTGCTCGGTGCCGGAAGAGAAAAGAAGATATACGCCATACCCCCTTATACCGAAGTGAAATCTCTTGCCTTTGAGGATTATCCATTTACGGTTGAATCCTTTGAAGGGAAAAGCTGTCATCTATGTGGTGCAACGAAAACGTTCTTGGATGAAATGATTGATCCGGAAACGGGTGATGCGATCTATCAATGTAATGATACAAGCTACTGCATTTCACGATTGAATGAAAATGAAAAAAGTGAGGTGGCGGAAAGTTATGTATGAAAAGCCAATATTAAAAGTACGTCATTTGCACAAGCAATTCGGAAAGGGCTGCACACAGTGTCAGGAAGGGCATAGTGAATCCCTCCAAAAAAATTACTGTCCAAAATGTGGAACAGTCTATGCATGTAGAGATGTTTCGTTCGATTTATTTCCCGGAGAAATTCTTGGCATTGTTGGTGAGAGCGGAAGTGGAAAATCCACGATGATGCAATGTTTGTACTTTGATGAAGCAGTTACATCGGGAGAAGCGTATGTCAATGATTCAGATCTGATGGGGAAAAACATGTTTGAATTATCAGCACAGCAAAAGCGCTCTATTCGCAACCATAAATATGGAATGGTTTACCAGAACCCTGTTCATGGATTAAAAATGGACTTTTCTTCTATAGGGAACATCGCAGAAAAATTAATTGCCGCAGGAAAACGTTATGTAAACGAAATGGAAGCAACAAGTAAAAATCTACTGGATAGTGTACACATTCCTTTATTTCGAATGAAAGAAGAACCGCAAAACTTCTCTGGGGGAATGCAACAAAGGGTCCAAATTGCAAAAGCGTTATCGAATAATCCGCCCATTCTTTTTTTGGATGAAGTAACGACGGGGCTTGATTTATCTGTACAGGCAAATGTTCTGGATTTAATTAAGAAAATACAGCGGGAATTAGGGATAAGTATGGTTGTAGTCTCTCATGATCTAGCAGTGATCCGAATGTTAGCTGACCGTACGGTTGTTATGCTAAACGGTTCGATTATTGAAGAAGGATTAACTGACCAAATTTTGGAGGATCCTCAGCGTGCATATACACAACAACTGGTCTACTCACTTATATAGGGGGATGATAATGTATGTATATTATTTATAATGGAAAAATCGTAACAGAAGAAAAGATCATCGAGGATCATGCTGTCCTTGTTAATGGGCCTTTCATCGAAGCTATTATCCCAGAAGGAGATATTTACTGGTATATTGACGCACAGTTCATTGATGCAAAAGGTGGATATATTTCCCCTGGGTTTGTCGATATTCATTCTGATTATATTGAAACCATTGTATCCCCTAGACCTACAAGTATGATGAATGTTGATATCAGTTTAAGGGAAGCTGAAAAAATACTAATCAGTCATGGCATTACGACTATGTTTCATTCTCTTTCCTTTTATCGGGAAGATGTTTTCTCAAATAAACCGATAAGACAGCCGAGAAATGTTCAGCGCTTGGTGGATGCAATTGCAGAAACACATCATGCATTGCACCTTATTCGCCACAGGATGCATGCGCGTTTTGAAATTGACAATATCGATGGAGTTGAGCAGATCGTAAAAAATATTGAAGAAGACAAAGTGCATCTACTCTCTTTTATGGACCATACACCAGGGCAGGGTCAATATCGGGATTTGGAAATATACCGGGATACGTTGAAGGGATACCGGGACTTATCGAATGAACAAATTGCTGACATTATCAAGGAAAGAAAAAATAGTAAGTGCCTGACAATAGATCAAATAAAGGAAGTCGCTAATTTGGCCTTATCAAAAAATATAGCAGTAGCTTCCCATGATGATGATGATACAAAAAAATTAAATTTAGTAAAAACACTAGGTACAACGATTAGCGAATTTCCGATAACGATGGGTGTAGCAAAAAAGGCAAAGGAAATGGGGCTAGTGACAGTTGCTGGTGCTCCGAATGTGCTGATGGGCGGTTCTCATTCAGGTAATTTATCCGCAGCGGAAGCGGTAGAGCATAAATGCGTGGATATTTTGTGCAGTGATTATTATCCATCTGCATTGCTTCATGCAATATTTGAATTAAGTGAGAAATATGGCAATGATTTGCACGAGATGTTTATGATGGTTACCCTTAATCCCGCAAAAGCTGTATGTATGGATGATGAGGTAGGTTCGATCCGGCAGGGGAAAAAGGCAGACATTCTAATTATTGAACGGATGGAAGATGGTTATCCAATGCTGACAAAGACGATGGTAAACGGTGTGATGATCACGACAACAAACTATCGATTGAACAATGAAGTTAGGAGGGAGATCCATGCCAATACTGGAAGTAAATAATTTCGGGAAAAGGTTTACCATTCACCATTTGAATAAAACAATGCACGCGGTTGAACAAATCCATTTTTCATTAAAGCCAGGCGAATTTATTGGAATCATTGGAAAAAGCGGAAGCGGAAAGTCCACAATATTAAAAAGCATTTACCGGACGTACTTACCAGATCAGGGCAGTATTCTTTATGACTCGAAACGCTTTGGAACGATTGATTTATCAAAAGCAACAGAGCGACAAATGCTATTTTTGCGCAAATACGAAATTGGTTATGTATCCCAATTTCTTAATGTGATGCCAAGAACAACGTCAAGACAGCTTGTTGAGCATTCTTTATTAGAAATGGGAGAGTCAGAAGATCGTGCACGAATGGAAGCAGAAAATGCTTTAATCCATTTTGAACTTGACCCGAAGCTGTGGGATACGTACCCAAATACATTTTCCGGGGGTGAGAAGCTTCGCTTAAACATTGCGATGGCAACGGTGAAACAACCTAGGTTATTGCTGCTTGATGAACCTACTGCCAGCTTGGACCAGCAATCTAAAAAAAAGGTCCGTGAAGTTATTGAGAAATTGAAAAGAAATGGTACTACATTGGTAGGGATCTTTCATGATATTGAATTTATGGAAGGGCTTTGTGACAAAGTTTATGATATGAAAACGAAACATTTTATTTATGAGAAAGAAGATGAGTGTATCGTATGAAGGCTGACTTGCATGTTCACAGTAATTATTCTGATGGTTCTGACTCAATCAAAAAAGTGATGCAGCGGGCGCGCGAAAATGGGGTGACCCAAATCAGTTTTGTAGATCATGATACAGTAGATGGGCTTAACGAAGCTTTTGAACTAGGACAGAAATATGGTATGGAGGTTGTACCTGGGGTCGAAATTTCAGCGTATGATTTTCGGAGAAACCGCAAAGTGCATATTTTAGGCTATCACTATCGGACGGACGCACCACATATTAAGAAGCTTTGTCAGCCTCTACTTGAAAGACGGCACGCCCATTCGTTGTGGCAAGTGGAGCAAATACAGGCGGCAGGGTATGCATTAAATAAAGATAAAATAATAGAAACAGCGAAACCGAGTCAGACGGTCTATAAACAACACATTATGAAACATTTATCATCCCCCCCTTATCCATCGACTGCATATCAGCAACTTTATAAAGGGTTATTTAAAGGGAACGGTGTTGCCTCAGGGGACATTGAATATGTGGATGCATTTGAAGCTGTCAGGGTGATTAGCGCTGATGGAGGAATTGCTGTTGTGGCACATCCTGGTCAACTAGATTCTTATGAGATCATACCGGAACTTATTGATGTCGGACTAAAAGGTATCGAAAGGAATCATCACGATCATACCGAGGAAGATCACCAAAAGGTAGAGTTGCTAGCTAAAAGGTATAATCTTATGTTGACAGGCGGAACAGATTATCATGGTTCTTTTGGTAAATCAATAGATGTAGGCGATATCTTAAGTCACACGATATTGTAATGTTAAATTAAGTTAATATAACGTTAAATTACTGTAAATTCGCCCTATTTTGAAACCCGATATGTTTTAATGAAATTATAGAAAAGGAATGGGGTGTTATCTATTACGTTTAAGTAGATTTGTCATTGTTGAAAGAAACAGGGTAGCTTGTAACACTATTTTAAATAGGGGGAGCGTCAATGTTGAAGAAGAATTGGTTGCTTATCACGTTGTTATTCATTACCTTACTACTGGCTGCATGTTCAGAGGGAAGTGCTGGAGCGGATGGGAAAGAAGAAGCGGATGATGTCATTGATATTGTTTGGTACCCGAATGAATCTGGTTCTGATATGAAATCTTCCCGTGATGAAATTGGGAAGATCATTGAAGAAAAAACAGATAAAAAAGTAGAACATCATTTGACAACAGATTACGCAATTGCAATTGAGACACTAGTAAACAACAATGCTGATCTAGCTTTTATGGGAGCTCAAGGATACGTCGAGGCAAACCAAAAAAACGATGCCATTCAACCATTGGCTGTACCAACTGGTCCATCCGGGACATTGGATGATGCTGTTTATCATAGTTGGCTGGCAGTTAACGTTGATGATCAGGAGAATTACAAAGAAGACGGTGAATATGCATTTGATACAATTGAAGATAAAAAGATGTCCTTTGTATCAAACAGTTCTACTTCCGGATTTAAAGTCCCTTCAGCAAGTATTATTGATCATTTTTCAAGTAAAGAAGTGTATGCTGATTTAGCTGAAGAAGACTTAATGGAAGGTGGCGAATTATTCTCTCAAGTATTATTTGGAAATTCGCATCAAGGTTCTGCAGTAAATCTGCTTTCAGGTAATGCAGATGTAGCTGCGTTTTGTGATACATGTGTAGAGAACTATGTAGAAGTTGCTGAAGGGGAAGAAAACAAGCAGGGATCTGTATATAAGGTGAAAGAAGATGCGGCTGAGCCTTTTAATAAAGTAACTGGCAGTGAATTTACGCTTATAAGTGTTACACCAGTTTTAAATGCGCCATTCGTTGCGAATAAGGATGTGATTGGACAGGAGGATTTTGATAAATTACAAGCGTTATTTACTTCTGATGAGGTTGCTAACAATGAGCAGATTTTTGTTCCTGAAGAATCCGGCGAATCAGGTTTATTCTTTAAAACAGATAAGGAGAGATTTTCAGAAGTAGAAGATTCATGGTTTGATCCAATCCGGGAACTTTCCAATTAATTATTTTGTATCTGTTAAGGATGGACGAAGATGAAGATGTTGATTTAATCACATGAAAAGGAGCGAGGATAACATGTCATTGTTAAAAGTTGTGGGACTAGATAAATCATATCATTCAAATTTCCGAGTATTAACTGATATAAATTTTGAAGTTGATACAGGGGAGTTTGTTTCCATCATTGGCCCTTCTGGTGCGGGAAAGTCGACGCTGCTTAGGTGTATCAATCGAATGGTAGAGGTTAATGAAGGCAAGATTCTGTTTGGAGACCTTGATGTAGGCAATTTATCGAAAAAAGCTTTGCGGAAGTTACGGACAAATATTGGCATGATTTTTCAGCATTACAATCTTGTGCCCCGACTGACAGTGATTGAGAATGTGCTTCATGGCAGATTCGGTTACAAAACAACGCTGCAAGGTATTTTAGGGAAATTTACGGAAAAGGAGAAAGAGCACGCCTTTTTCTTACTTGAAAAACTTGGCATTAGTGACCATGCTTATAAACGATGTGATCAATTAAGTGGTGGGCAGCAGCAAAGGGTAGGAATTGCTCGGGCCCTGATCCAAGAGCCAAAACTTGTATTATGTGATGAACCGATTGCTTCTTTGGATCCTAATTCCTCCAAAGTGATTATGGATCATTTAAAAGCAATTACTTCTGAACTGAATATTACTTGTTTGGTAAATTTGCATCAGGTTGACGTTGCAATCAACTATTCTGACCGGATTATCGGATTGAATCAAGGAGAAATCGTGTTTGATGGTCCAAGTCAAATGCTCACAGAAGGACGTATAAACAGTATTTATGGAACAGAGACAAGACAGTTGATTACAGTGTAAGGAGCATAACATCGTGAACGATATAATGATACGGAAACGCAAATGGCAATTTACAATATTTTTAATCATTATGATTGCTGCAACCTATGCATCTTCCATCATAACGGATTTTAATGCACTGCATGGAATTACCACGTTTCCTGCAGCATTATACTGGATCTTTTCTAACATGCTCATATCGCAAGAGACGCTAACACGACTGCCAAGTATACTGGATAAGTTGTTGGAAACGATTTTCATGTCAATTGCGGCCACAACAACCGCAGCAGTGATTTCTATGTTTTTAGGGCTGATGGGATCGACTACAACCAGAGTGAATCGCGCTTTTAGTTCGCTTGCCAGATTCACTGCTTCTATTTCAAGAAATCTCCCAGTTGTCGCCTGGGCATTAATTTTGCTGCTTTCTTTTGGGCAAAACTCTTTAACTGGATATTTGGCTTTATTTGTTGGCTCCATTGGCTTCCTCACGAGAGTATTTATTGAAACCATTGATGAAGCGAGTCAAAGTTCTGTAGAAGCACTAAGAGCAACTGGCGCAACGTACTTTCAAATTGTGAATAAAGCTGTCATCCCGCAATGTCTGCCACTCCTCATCAGCTGGATATTATTTATGATTGAAACGAATATCAGGAGTGCAACTTTAGTGGGCATATTAACAGGTACAGGAATTGGCTATACATTTGATTTATATTATAAATCGATGAACTATAATGTGGTGGCACTTGTGACATTCAGTATAGTAATAACCGTCATTATCATTGAGCTTCTTTCAAACTACATACGAAAGGTGATTCTATAATGGAAGTGGCTAATATAAGAAGAAAAAGAGATGGTCGAATAACGATTAAAGCTGGCAGTAAAGCAGAAGCTTTAATGGTTAGCACCTTAATGATATTAGCAGTGCTAACCATGATCGGATTTCTGTTATTTGACTATTCTGGACTGGAGCTTAAAAAGGCGATCTCAGAAACAGGGAATAACCTGAAGACAATGTTTTTGGAACCTGCTTTAACTCACTTTAGCTGGGGTGAGGCAATCTACCAAGTGGGAATCACAGTAGGGTTAGCCTTTCTAGCAACAGTACTAGGGGCGGTTATTTCTATTTTTTTAGCTTTGTTTGCCGCAACCAATTTATCGAATGAGTGGGTGTCAAAAGTCATTCGTATTTTCGTTGCCGTTATCCGTGCGGTACCAACTGTATTATGGGTTCTTATATTTGCTATTGCTGCTGGATTAGGCAGTGAAGCTGCGATTATCGGAATGCTTTTTCATTCAATAGCATATCTAGTCAAAGCTTATTCGGAAGTGTTTGAAGAGGTGGATGAGGGAACGCTAGAAGCGTTACGTGCAACAGGCTCCAACTGGTGGCATATTGTTATGCATGGTGTCATCCCATCGACATTAACTTATTTAATGTCCTGGACCTTTTTGCGATTTGAAATTAATTTTTCGGTAGCGGTAGCAATGGGGGCGGCAGCTGGTGCAGGTGGCATCGGATTCGAGCTTTTCATGGCCTCCGGATTCTATTTTGACTTACGAGAAGTAGGAATGATCACTTATGCAATTCTAGTTGTGGCGATTATATTAGAAATTATTTCAACCCGACTAAAAAATCGGTACTTTCCCAGTCAGTGATATAAAAAATAAAAAAAATGCCGTAACAAGAAAAATCAATAGGCATCATATTATATTAGGGGTACAAATTGGAAATCGATTCGTACCCCGTTTTTAGAGGATTTAATTGCTGAAAAGCAAAATTAATAGATACAAATATTGAAGAACGAAGCAGGAAAAATCAAATCCGACACCTTATCAAGTCAGGGTGTTGGATTTTTTATTTTATATGTAGAAAATGAGAAGGTGCAACACCAATCAAACAGCTTAAGATGTATTCGATTCGCATAATAAAAAGACATTGAGAGAAGCTTAAGAAACATGGGATACGTATAATTTACTACAAGTAAAAGGAAGGTAAAATCCGATGATACAGGCATTTTTGGAATGGATCAAAGTTATTGGGCTACCGGGATTATTTTTAGTAATGTTCCTAGAAGGGTCTTCTTTGCCTTTTCCTGGTGTGGTTATGGTGCTCACTTATGGATACTTACTTTCCCCTGGATATTTGGGTACAGCTATACTTGCAGTTGGGATGGGCATTGCTTACAGTATTGCGAGTCTTATTCCATACTTTATCGCAATAAAGTTAGAACAATTCCTCCCCAAACGCATAAAGAAAGGCTTGAAGAAAGGACAATCATTTTTTAACCGGTACGGGGTATGGAGCATTGCACTATCTCGACCGTTTGGTGTTGGTAATTATATTTCGTATATAGCGGGAATGAGTAACGTGAATGTATTTAAGTATTTTATATTAACCTTTATCGGCATTTATCCGTGGTCCTATGTAATGATTATTTTAGGAGATTTTTTCAATGGTAATTACGAGGCATTTAAACAATTTTTTCAATCATACAGCATGTATATATACGGCACCGTAATTATCTTAGTTATTGTCATTGCACTATTTTTATACAAAAAGATCAAACAGAGAAAAGGAGGAAATTTCAAAATCCGGAGGTGAGATGTATTGAATTGGGAGGATATTGCAGATGTGAAATGATAAAGGAATAAAAACTTTGCGACATTATCTATTTTGCTAAGCACCTATACATAATTTATTCATACAATAATATAAATATAACGCTACCTAGAATCATTGTATCTATTAAGATTCACACTACGTTTATCCTGATATTTTCGCTTAAAGCAATATACGATACAATGGATATGTAGAAGGTTTAACTGTAAGTAATTTGGAGATGATTGGCGAATGATAGCGTATGAAATAAAGGTACATGAAGAGATAATAGACTGGCAGAAGCGTATTTTAAAACGATCAAACTTCTTCAACCGAATGTCCAAAAAGGCTCAGAATAAAATAAATGGAATGATTCCTGGTAAAGTTCATCAGGTTATCACGGATAGTATCAAAAATATGGTGAAAGCAACCTTGTTTGGCTCCAATCTTACAACAAACAAAACGAAGTCAATGGGAATGCGATTAGAGGAACGGGATCATCTTCTGAAGGAAAAGCTATCCTCTTACCGGAAGACAGCAGTTGCTGAAGGAGCAGGAACAGGGGCGGGCGGGATTTTTCTAGGACTTGCTGATTTCCCTTTGCTTTTATCGATTAAAATGAAATTTTTATTTGATGCTGCTGCGGTTTATGGCTTTAATACGGATGAATATGAAGAACGCTTATTCATTCTTCATGTATTTCAGCTAGCTTTTTCAAATGATGAGAAACGAAGGGAAACATTCCATATTATTGATCATTGGGAAGAAACAAAGAAAACGCTTGTCGATATGGATTGGTATGTGTTTCAGCAAGAATATCGCGACTACATTGATTTAGTGAAATTAGCACAGTTAATTCCGGGCTTTGGAGCAATTGTCGGCGCTTATGCAAATTATAATCTTCTCGATCAATTAGGAGAAACAGCAATGAATGCCTATCGAATGCGGTATCTGAGAAAGTAAATGAAGGAGTGTTTGTTTTGTCTGTGAAACAAGTTAAGAATGATGTTAGTCAAGCTTTAGAAAACGCCTTTGGGATTGTAGGGATCGTGCTTGGAGGCTCAAGGGCGAGGGATAGGCATCGGCTTGATTCTGACATCGATATTGGAATCTATTACGATGAAACACGGGGCTTTGATACAAAGATAGTGAATAAGATTGCTGCACAATTAGATGATGATCACCGGGAAAACTTAGTGTCATCCCTTGGGGGCTGGGGCGACTGGATCAATGGCGGAGGCTGGCTAGTCGTGCAAGGTTTCCATGTTGATCTTATTTTCTATTTGAAGCGTCTTTTTCTCTAATGTTTGCTGAAGATAATGTGGATAAAGATGATATTTCGTATGTTGCTGGGCACTGTTTCCGAACGATTTCCTGTTTAAATCAAGTATTGTTTGCAGTGAATGAAGTGTATTGCATCAATGAGAAGAAAGCGGTGGCTATGGTTGATGATTTTCACGGGAAACCGGAAAATTACAAACAAAAGGTAGATGCGGCTTTTAGTAAACTTTCATCTAGTCAGCAAAGTACAAGAGAAGCTGTAGAAATAATACGTAAACTTGTAACAAAGACGAAGAAGATAGTGAATGTTTGATTGATTTGATACATAACTGGACGAGGGTGACTCTTTGGTCGTTGCTGTATACGTTTACCAAAGAATCGAACATTTTCTCATGTCAATTGCTGCTCCGCAAACGCTCGGTATAATGTATGGGATTGTATTAATTCTTGATGTGTTCCACTTCCAGTTATCCGTCCATTCTCGATAAACAGTATTTTATCAGCGTCTACAATTGTTGATAGCCTGTGAGCAATCACGAATGTTGTTCTTCCTTTCATAAGTTTTTCTAGCGCTTGCTGAACAACCTTTTCTGATTGACTATCTAGGCTTGCAGTTGCTTCGTCCATCAAAAGAATATTGGGATCCCTTAGAAAAGCCCGGGCAATAGCGATCCGTTGCCTTTGTCCACCCGAAAGTTTTATTCCTCGTTCACCAATCTCTGTATCTAGTCCATCCGGAAAAGACTTAATAAATTGTGCTGCGTACGCCATTTCAGCTACTTCCCACAGACGATTATCGGATATTTCATTCCAATCTTCTAAGCCATAACATAAGTTTTCACGAATTGTACCAGTCATCATCGCACTTTCTTGGGGAACATAGCCGATTTGACTTCGCCAGGATTGTATTGATAGTTTTTTAATGGATGTATTACCGATTCGAATTTCGCCACTGCATGGCTCGTAAAAGCGCTCCAGCAATCCGAATATGGTCGTTTTGCCACCACCACTTGGGCCAGCGAAAGCAACCATTTCACCGGGTTCGGCTGTAAATGATACGTTCTGAAGGACAAGTTCATTCGCAGTATATGCAAATGATACATCATTAACGTGAAGGGTTTTATTTGCAATATCGATATCTAATCCATCCTGACCTTCTTCCAAAGGCAGTTCAAGTATAGAAATAATCCGTTCGGTCGCCCCTTTTGCTTTTTGTAATTGAGTGAAAAACATGGCAAAAGTAGTAATAGGCATAATGATTTGGAAAAGGTAAAGCAAAAAGGCAACAAGGGAGCCGGTAGACATTGTTCCGCTTGCAACACGTATGCCACCATAGCCAATAATCATGACAATGACGACCATGATGACAAGATGCATTAACGGTGCAATAAAAGCAAAGATACGTGCCTCTTTTAATCCGAATCCAAGTAAACTTTTTATCCCGGCTATACCCTTTCTTTCCGCATCTTTTTCTGCGTTAGAGGCTTTCATCAAGCGAATTTCGCTAAGTGTTTGTTGGACGTTCCCTGTAAACATGGCTGTTTCATCTTGAAGACCGCGTGATATTTTCGCCATTTTTCTTCCAAGTGGAATCATAATCGCTATCGTAACAGGAACGGAGAGAAGCATAATTACTGTCATTTTCCAATCCATAACGAGTAAAATAGCAATCGCACCTATAATGGAGATCATTCCAGTTATAAATTGCGGAAAGTGTTCCGATATAAGGTCCTTAACAATGCTTGTGTCATTCACAACCCGACTTACTGTTTCCCCGCTGGATGTCTTATCGAAATAGCTGACTGGCAGCCGGGTGAGCTTTAGCCACATGTTTTCTCGTAGTTTGGCAACTATTTTTTGTCCAACTGCCGTTAACAGATAAATCGATAATCCATTGACGATCGCTTGCGTAATAAACGCTGCAACTATCGCCACAATGAGAGGAACACTTAGCGATGATATCGAAAAACCATCTATTAAATTTTTTGTCAGTATGGGAACGATTAGCCCTGCAAGCGTTGTAACAACACTTGCGATTAAACCAATCGTAAGAGACAGCTTCGGAATATTCGTCGACAATAAAAGTGAAAAAAAAGACCCAAGACCATTTTGTTCATTCTTCATGCAATTAAACTCCTTCTTGTTCGGGGTTTGTCCCCCACCCACTGCGTTAGCACTTTATGTGTCAGGGGATAAGCCCCCATATATGATTTTCTGATAAAGCAGGTGAAAAGTAAAGTGCACGCATTTTTAAATGGTTTTATTTTAGATGTAACATTCATAGGGTGATGTTAGGGAAAAGAACAATAATTGACGGTCATGATAAAATTGGATAGAGGAATGAAAGGATTCTAGAAATTTTTCATGTATAAGTCATGATATTTAAACATGAATATTGAAAGGAAGTTTCATAGATGAATCTAAAAGAAAATCTGCAGGCGATGTCTCCTGCCAACGATCCGTGGGAAGCTTATATGGATGTTGAAGAGCATGGACAGATGACCCTGTCCAATATTGAATTTACGACAACAACCCTTTGTAACATGCGCTGCGCACACTGTGCTGTTGGATACACATTACAGCATCGTGATCCAGAGTCTTTGCCGATGGACCTTATCTTAAGGCGACTAGATGAGATCCCATATCTTCGTACGCTTAGTATTACAGGCGGAGAACCGATGATGTCCAAGAAGTCGATAAGAAATGATGTCCTTCCATTGCTTGAATATGCGCATAATCGCGGTGTGAAAACACAAATCAACTCTAATTTAACGCTGCCTTATGATAGGTATACGTCGATTATTCCTTATTTAGATGTACTACATATATCACATAACTGGGGGACTGTTGAAGAATTTGTAGAAACTGGATTTGCCAACATGGAACGGAAGCCTTCCGCGGAAAACCGGAAAAACTACTTTGAGCGCATGGTTGAAAATGCTCAGCGTCTATCAAGTGAAGGAGTTATGGTGTCAGCAGAAACGATGCTAAATAAGCGCACGTTCCCGTATCTTGAAAGTATTCATGATCATGTTATTGAAATGGGGTGTTCTCGTCATGAAATTCACCCGATGTATCCAGTTGATTTCGCCAGCAGACTTGAAACACTCCATTTAGATGGTATTCGAACTGCCATTAAACGATTGCTTGATCATCGCAACGAAGGTATCTGGATGATGTTTGGTACGCTTCCTTTTTATCCTTGCAGTTCAACGGAAGAGGATTTGGAATTGCTTAAACGCCTTTACCGACAAAAAAATGTTAGCATCAGAAATGATCCAGATGGACGTTCTCGATTAAATGTAAATATTTTTACCGGAGATGTCATTGTAACTGATTTTGGTGATGAGGAACCATCGCTAGGAAACATTCAAAATACATCTTTACCAGAAGCTTATGATCGGTGGATGGCATCATCTACAGCAAAAAGCCTTAACTGTCATTGTCCAGCGGTAAAATGTTTGGGACCAAATCTACTCGTTAAAAATACGTATTATCAAGATATTGATTTTCAAAAGCGGGAAACGAATATCAAGATGTATTAAAGTCATATGAATGATAGCTAGAAAGCCACGATCACAAAATGATCATGGCTTTTCACTTTTAATGCTTCACGTACTGATTCTATGAATCTAGTACACACAGTTAAAAGAATTATTCCTTTTGAAGTAAGGATATAAAGTGGGTTAATATTTTTGCGGTTAATCCCCAAATTACTCTTTCATTATATTTATAAAATATCTCGTCGATTTGACGAGTTCGCCAATTATAATTTTCTCCGCCAATAATTAAGTCATAAGGGAAACTTTCTTCTGGAATTACTTCGAAATTCACTTTATACTTCTTCGGATTTGTTTTGAGGAAATAGGAAAGTGGTACGGTAAATACTTCTTCAACTTCATCTTTGTTCGGTGTAATCTGTTTAATGTTTTTAATTCTGCCTATAAAGGGATAGATGATTCTTCCGAAGTCAGAGACCATATAGTCGAGTGGAATTACATCATAGATATCTGCTTCAGAAATCCTAAGTTCCTCTGAAGTCTCCCGGATTGCGGTCTGTCGTTGATTTTTATCGTCCTTATCAACTTTCCCTCCTGGAAAGCAAATATCTCCAGGTTGACTGCGCAAATTCATGGAACGGACCTCAAACAAAATATAAGTTTCTTCTCCTATTTCAATGAGCGGGAGCAGTATAGCATATTTGCGGAATTTTTCTTGTCCAAGAATGGATGGATTACGGTTTTTTAACTTAGTAATAATGTTTGATGCGTTCAAAATTTCACCTCCATACACCCACTATATGCATGCTTTGTACTTTCTATTATACAAGTTCTTCCATTTGAATAACTAATATTTGAAATAACAAAGATTTTTTTTCAGATAAAGAAGGAAAATTATTGGTGCCTCTTTCTATCTGTATGTCTAAATAACAAAGGAGCCAATGTTCCTCAAAATGAACACTGGCTCCTTTTATTTTATTAATAAGGTTCAGCATCTTGGCCTTTTTCAATAGCCTCATCAGGTGCTTTTTCGGCGTCTTTATTGCCTAGAGGGTTCCTGCTTGATCCGTCTTTAACTTTATTAGCTAATCCTTCTCTTAAACGGCGACCGTATTCTTCATCTGCTGATTCTGCTAAAGCGACCATTTTATCTTGAATCCGTTTGTCACACTCGGAAAGATCGCCGACGAGATTAGAAATTAACTCATCCTTTTCCCAGTCTTCAAACCAGCGATATGTTTCACCAGCCTGTTTTGTATTATCATTTCGGTCAATTGATTTACGAACTAGATTTCCTTCAACTCTTGGTGAATGTTCCTTACCAATTTGTTCTGCTTCCTCTAGACCACCTAATATGGATGGTTCATAATTGATGTGTGGATTTTGCTTTGGACCCTTATCATTCTCATATCGTGAACTGCCTCCCTCTTGGTTTGTTGCAACATGTTTTTTCGCAGCATTAATTGGAATTTGTAAATAGTTTGCACCTAATCTGTAGCGTTGTGTATCTGAGTAAGAGAAAGTCCTTCCCTGTAACATTTTATCATCAGAAAAGTCAAGTCCATCAACAAGAACGCCAGTACCAAATGCGGATTGTTCTACTTCTGTAAAGTAATTTTCTGGATTCTTATTTAACACTAATTTACCAACAGGCAACCAAGGAAATTGATCATTAGGCCATAACTTTGTATCATCTAAGGGATCAAAATCCAGTTCAGGATGTGCATCATCACTCATAATTTGTACAAAAAGTTCCCACTCTGGATAGTCACCGTGTTCAATTGCCTCATATAAATCTTGTGTAGCATGACTGAAGTTCGTAGCTTGAATCTCATTTGCCTCTTTTACCGTTAAGTTTTTAATTTCTTGTTTGGGTTCCCAGTGGTATTTAACGAGAACTGCTTCTCCTTTGTCATTTATCCACCTATACGTATTAACACCTGACCCTTGCATCATCCGGTAGTTTGCAGGGATACCCCACGGAGAATAGATAAATGTAACCATATGAAAGGATTCAGGTGAGTTTGCACAAAAATCAAAAAAACGCTCGCTATCCTGTATATTCGTGACTGGATCAGGTCTAAACGCATGGATCATATCAGGAAACTTCATGGCATCTCGAATAAAAAAGATCTTTATATTGTTTCCGACCAAGTCCCAAATTCCATCTTCCGTATAAAATTTTATTGCAAACCCTCTGGGATCCCGAACTGTTTCCGGCGAGTGCTTCCCATTAACAACTGTTGAAAATCGTACAAACACAGGAGTTTGTTTTCCCTTTTCCTGAAAAACTTTTGCTCGTGTATATTTTGATACTGGTTCATCACCAACTGTTCCATATGTTTCAAAATAACCGTGTGCACCAGCACCGCGTGCATGGACAATACGTTCTGGTATCTTTTCTCTGTCAAAGTGACTCATTTTTTCAATGAAATCATAATTCTCTAATGTTGCAGGTCCACGATTTCCAACGGTTCTTATGTTTTGATTGTTGGTAACCGGATGACCTTGTCTAGTTGTTAGCGTCTGATCACTATCGTTTTGGTCATGAGCTTTTAAGTTTTTTGATTTATCTTCATTCACTGGATAACCATCCTTTTCTTACATAGTTATGTTTTGTTGTTTATAATTTATATGATTACGTTTTCCTAAGGGGAATTAATTATTCCTGGGAGGTTAAATTATAGTTACATAAAAGAGGACAAGAAAAATAAAAAAGCAAACATGAAAACGCGAACGTATTTATGTTTGACAACATTGAATCAGGGAAAGGTGATTTCCTTAAATATTAGTACCAGGTAATATAACTTTGTGTTAAAATAGGTGTAGAATATCAACACGCAGTTTTGCAAAGGAGTTTAACAAATGTATTCTTTTTCAGCACATGCCTTAAAAATCATACTTAGTTTATTTGGACGGTTAAAAATTTATAATAAAGATAAAATGCCACGTTCAGGTGGGTCTGTTATAGCGTGTACACATACAGGTTGGGTAGACATACTTTGGCTCGGTATTTCGATTTTGCCTATTCAAATCCATTATATGGCAAAAAAGGAATTATTTCAGACCCCTTTTCTAAAATGGCTCATGAGAAACTTAAATGCCTTTCCAGTAGATCGTGAAAATCCCGGTCCAAGTACGATAAAAGTTCCAAAAAAGTTATTAAAAGAGAACAAAGTTGTCGGTATTTTTCCAAGCGGAACTAGAACAAGTGAAGAGGTGCCGTTAAAAAGAGGAGCTGTTACAATTGCGGCGAGTTCTAAGGTTCCGATTATCCCAGTGGCCTATCATGGACCCAATAATTTTAAGGACTTATTTAAGCGGTTTAAGCCAAAAATTATATACGGTGATCCAATATATTTACCTGAAGACATGCCAAAAAAAGAAGGAATGGAAGTGATGATGAAGGACCTCAACGATACGCTAAAAGAATTACAAAATGAATTAAAGAATAAATAAGGGGACAGTCCCCCACTTTACTAAAGTGCGAAAGTGGTGAGGGACAGTCCCTTTAATTTATCATCCGTTCTAGCAGTCCATTTTCGGGGATAATGTGTTGCAATGTATAAATGGAAATAGGGAACATTGGAAGGCCTACATAGTATGGGGTAATTTCATAAAGCTGGAAATAGAGAACAAGCGTCTTGTCAGCAATATAGAAGTCCTGGTCAGGTGAAATACTAGAAAACCCATTTAAAAGTTGTATGTCCCTTTCCTGTATTTGATGCTCGACATGCTTAGAAAGGACATGGATATAATTACTGTTAGGCTTAAATAGGTCTTGAAGCGTATAATTTTCCCCTGTTTGAATATCGAATGTTAGGGATTTCATCAGCGTGAGTCCATGTGCATGATGGTCAGCCATTGCATAGTTTGTTAGGGTTAAACTAAGTAGATTACGCTCATTCGTTTTAATTTCGAATGTACCAATCATGTCAGCGAATGTGTTAGTACCTTGTTGCTGATATTGATATTGTATTAATGCACGTACCAGTTGATAAATCGTTTGATTAATGTATTGTTGTACATGCATCTCTTGCAAACCATATACTTGAGGATAGTAAATCGTAGTTCCCGGCCGTTTTATGACCATTGTTTGAATGGAGACAGGAAGTGTTTGAATGGACATTTTCATCATCCTTTACATCAGTTTGTAGTATTATATGTAACGATTGGGGAAATGTCCCTTATATTTTACGAGGGTCGCTTGGAAAACAATATTACGGTGATATTAGCTCAGCACTTGGAAGAGAAAAAGCAATAAAATACATAGGCGGGACTGAAAAACAGCCCCGCTATGGTTGATAAATACTGCCTATGAATAAGATGGCTCCCGTTTCATCATCGGTGATGGCGATGAAGAATGGTCGGTTTACTTTCATCTGGAATGGTTTATTAACGGGTGCTGATGTTGTTTCCATTTCTGTAGATGTTGCTGCAGATGCTTCTGTCCCTTCTTCATTGACGTCAATATATGTTTTTTGTTTCACTTGGCCAATCCATACGGGATCATTTCCCTGGATCATTCGGCTAAAATTGGCGTCTTTATTAAATGCTGATTCCATACCTAGTTGCTGCAATGTTTTATTCAATGAGGTTTCATAGTCAATCTGAAACTTAGGAAGAATAATTGTCCCTTTTTTTGTTTGAAATTCCGAATTCCACACCTTCCAATTTTTACTTGATAACATTTCTTCGAATTCTTTTAAACTGCTGTTCTTTTTTGGAAGAAACACCTTCATGCTCATTTCCTCTTCACCGTATGGGAGAGACACTGCTTGAAATTCTTTATCATTCAGATACTCGAGGTCTTCTGTTAGTTTCATGAATGATACATCTTTTTTTGATTTTTCGCTAAGATGAAACGTTCCATCCTTTGTCTGTTTTTGATCAAATGGATATGTCCAGCTCCCTTTAAAGTAAATCGCGTTTGTAAGGATAGATATTAAATCAGGATTTAATGGTTTATCTGCAATTTGTTCAATTTTGTCATTTGTAGCATTTTTTACCCAATTATTTATTTTATCTGCAGATTTAGTATCATGTATGTCAATCGCATTCGCTTCAGCATGAAAATAACTTTTGATTGGATGTACAAAATCCTCTTGGAATTGAAAGTCTTCATTAAGCCACATAGCATTAGCTAAGAACAGTTTTACATGATTGGATTTCTTATCCATGATGGACATCAATGATGCATTTGCTTCGTTTAACTTTTGAACTTCGGTATCCTCCACCCCTAATACCTCTGCTATTTCTTTTTGCGTAACACCATGTGCTCCATTATAGAGCATGGATAATGACAGGAATAAGCTTGTTGGTGAGATGAAAGTATTCAAATACTCGTCTGTCTTGAGTTCTGAGAATAAGTTAAACCCCAATTCATTATTAGAAGGTATAATTTCTTTGTAGTCTTCTTGATTGAATTGTATGTCATCCGTATTTCCAGGTTTATGCTGACTGGATTCTTTTTCCGTACTACAACCTACCATTGTCATAAAGAGTATTCCTAATGAAAATAAAACGGCTAATCTCTTCATGCGCACTCCTTCCCTAATACCAGTTTATTTTAATACTATTCTAACATAATTCATAATATTTTAATTTGAGAAAAGATATTGATAACTCAACCATTTAAGTGACTTTAGGAATAGTAAAATAGAGATCGTGTCCATGAATATTCCTCTTCCTATAGTGTTAAAGTAAGGGGTATATGGAGCACCTAAAAGAAATGACGAAAGAGTGGGGTATTCATGTTATTACAAAGATGCAGTAAAATACAGTTTGTGATTGTTATCATCATTTTCAGCATGGCGGTTCATTTTCATATACCAGTTCAAGCTTCCATGTACCCTTTGCAGACGAAGTATCCAGATATTATGCTTTATAAAGGAAAGACGGATAAAAAGGTGATTGCATTAACTTTTGATGATGGGCCCGATCAGCGTTTTACACCGCAAGTCTTAGAAGTATTAAAGAAACATAATGTCAAGGCGACCTTTTTTCTACTAGGTACTCGCGTTCATAAGTATCCGGAGATGGTAAAAAGAATAGACCGAGAAGGCCATATCATTGGGAATCATACATATTGGCATCCGGACCTGACAAAAACTGGTAAACAAAATTTGGCATGGGAAATAGAAAAAAACGAAAAGGAATTGAAGGAGTTAACGAACAATGTAACAGACTTATTCCGTGCTCCTTATGGTGCAATGAATGAAGATCTGGTAGAGAAACTAGGGGAAATGGGTTATCGTGGCATAGGCTGGTCGATTGATTCAGAGGACTGGAAAAGTTTGACTCCAGAAAAAATAAAACAAAATATACTTAATTATGTTCATCCTGGTGCGATTATTTTGATGCATAGTGCAGGGCATTGGTCACAAGATCTATCAGGAACAGCTGAAGCACTAGATCAGATTATTCCATATCTAAAAAAGAAAGGTTATGAATTTGTTACGGTACCAGAGCTTTGGTCATGATTGCCCAAATATAGATCAAACTAATTTCTTTCATCGTTAATCAATATGTAAGAAGGACATCTCATCATGAATAAAGAGATGCCTTTAAAAGGATCAATGCTTATACTAATTTATCAAAATGCATTCGTTTATGAAGTGCATAAATAATAGGTATTCCTAGAGCCATTACTACAAATTCGCCAATTGCAGTAGTCAGCCAAGTAATCAGAAACGGTAACCCTAAAGCTAAATTCAGCATAATTGCGATGATAAACATATTAAATGAAAAAATGATTGTGTTTGCAATCATGCGCACCCATATACTTTCAATGAATCTTCCAACTCCCATGGTCATGAGCAGTGAAATAACAGATTGTCCTACCCCGAATATCAAATCATAGATACCAAGTGGAGAGAGGAAGAGATTAGCTAAGAACACACCTAATGTGATTCCTAAGAAATACTTTTTATTGAATACAATGAGATGGTTGAACAACTCAGACAGGCGAAATTGTATATTCGTAAATCCAAATGGCTGTACCAGCACAGAAACTGCTATATAAAGTGCTGCCAACAGTCCATTGTTAACAAGTGTTTTAACATTCATAAATATTTCCCCCTAGTTTTTTTACGTGGGATGGTTTCGAACCACGGTGATATTTAAAAACTATTTTATTATACCTTTTTTTGAATAAAAGACAATAGGGATTTTGCTGGAAAAAGCGAACGATGTCATGATGATGCGAGCGTCAGTATACTAACCTAAGGAACGAGGCGAATCTTTACATGTTCATATGGTGCATCTTGATAGCTCTTGTCCAACCCTTTATTTGCTATTAATTTTTTAGAGATTACTTTTTGCTTTAACGTAAGTGTAAGCTTACTAGCAAAAGGAAATTCATTTATTGTAACGGTATCTTTGTCCACCCACTCGGTTTTTAGTTTATCCTGTTGAAAGCCGTGTAAGGAAGTGGAGAGCGGAATACCATCTCGGTAAAAGAAATGTTCCTCTTCTTTTGAGGTACCAGGTTCATTTAAACAAATATATAAAGATAAATTATCACAAAGCTGAAGAAGGCCATAGTGAAAATCAAATAAGTAGCTATCAAATGTTGATAAGGAGCGGATAATTCGGTTTCTGCGTTCTTTTTCCTTTTGTACAAAAATCTTTGCTTCCTGGGTTCTACGATTTAATAAAAATCGCATGTAATGCATACTACATAGGAGAGCTGCGTATTCATCTTCTTTTTCAACCTCATCAATCCCATGCTTATAAAGTACAGTTTTAGGAAGAATCGGGAAATTAGTAAAGGTAAAAGGGGCCATTTTTTCATCGTTCCAAAATGGTTGTTTATCGAATGATTTCCAGCCGCAATCATGATGAAAGATGGCAAATTCAACCGTTTTTTTAAACTTCGTATCAATGAAAAGAGAGTCATTCCAGTTTGCTATCATTTCACCAGAAAGCTGGGCATGGTTATCTTGTTCAATCATAATGAAATGATTAGGGTGCTCTCTAACAATCATGAATAAATCATCCTTTCAAAGAACTGTTTCGTATCGGTTATAAACTCATGATAATTCAATTGAACGGGGCATACAAATAAAAGGGAAGTTCGCTTGTGCTGTTTATTTACAGTTAATGATCAGATGGTATAATGACTAAGATATAGTAATAATTTACGAGAGGGTGAAGCTATTATGATCATTACGATTATAATCGCTGTTATTGTTGCGATTATCGTAATTTACGGTATTTCAAGTTATAACAGTTTTGTTAAATATCGTAATTGGGTTAAGGAATCATGGAGTCAGATCGATGTTCAATTAAAACGGCGGTATGATCTTATTCCTAATTTGGTCAATACAGTAAAAGGCTACGCTGAACATGAGAGAGAAACATTAGAGAATGTGATTCAGGCGCGTAATCAGCTCGTTCAAGGATCACCACAAGAGCGTATAGAAGCAGATAATCAGATTCAGGGAGCATTAAAGTCCATCTTTGCTTTAAAGGAGTCATATCCCGACCTTAAAGCAAATCAAAACTTTTTAAAACTCCAGGAGGAACTAACTTCAACAGAAAATAAAGTTGCTTATTCCCGTCAGCTTTATAACAAAACCGTAGCTGAATATAATATAAAACGTGAATCTTTTCCAAGTAATTTAATCGCAGGTATATTTGGCTTTAAAAAGGAAGAACAGTTGACGATTCCAGAAGAAGAGCGCGAAGCACCTACTGTGAATTTTTAATGGGGGATCGTTATGCTTTATAAACAAATTTTACAGAATAAACGTAAAACAATTTTTCTCGTTGCTTTATTTAGTTTACTTGTACTTGCTTTAGGGTGGGCGATCGGCTATTTGGTAAATAACGACTCGATTACTGGAATCATCATTACTCTTATTGTGCTTGCAATTTATATTCCAGTCACTTATATGACTGCCAGTTCTCAAGTTCTCAACATGTCTGGTGCAAAAGAAATCAAGAAAGGCGATCATCCGGAGTTGTTTGATATTGTAGAGGAATTGTCGATCGCTGCTCGCATCCCGATGCCAAAAGTTTATATTGTAAGTGACCCAGTACCGAATGCTTTTGCAACCGGGATAAAGCCGGAAAAAGGATCGGTGGCATTTACGACTGGTTTATTGGAAAAACTAAACCGTGAAGAATTATCGGGTGTTGTTGCTCACGAGCTTGCACATATTCGTAACTACGATATAAGGTTGATGACCATTTGTGTAGCATTAGTAGGGGTTATTATACTTATCGCAAATATTGGTTCGCGTGCTATGTTATTTGGCGGAGGACGCCGTGGTGGTGGAAATCGGAAAGCGAATCCGATTCTCATACTAGTAGCACTCATTTTTGTTATTTTAGCTCCTATTGCGGCTCAATTTGTCAAGCTGGCTGTTTCAAGGAATCGAGAATACTTAGCAGACGCTACAGCAGTTGAATTCACACGTAATCCTGTTGGTTTGATTCGTGCTTTAAAGAAAATTAGTGGTGTACCTAAAGATGTAAAAGACGCAAAAGAGGCAACTGCATCCATGTACATTGTCAGTCCATTTGGAGGCAAACGGCGCAAAACTAGGAGAAAAAGCAGCAGCCTTTGGGCAACACATCCATCAACAGATGATCGTATTAAGCGTTTGGAAAGTATGTAGATATCCGCATTTTATGTAGGTCTCTTTTTGATACAATGAATGTATTACAATAAAGAGGGTATGATTAAATTAATAGGATACTAATTAGAAAAGGACAATTATTTATGGCTTATATTTTCTTATTAATTGGGTTTGTATTGCTAATTAAAGGTGCAGATTTATTTGTTGATGGTTCATCGAATATTGCAACATTACTCCGGATATCTCCAGTGTTAATTGGATTGACAATTGTTGCATTCGGGACAAGTTCACCGGAGGCAACTGTAAGTATTATTGCAGCGCTAAAAGGAAATGCCGGCGTTTCATTGGGGAATGTTATTGGAAGCAGTATTTTTAATATTACGCTTGTTGTTGGCATTGCGGCATTTATATATCCTTTAAAAGTCGAAAGTGAGACTACAAAAAAGGAAATTCCGTTTACACTTTTAGCCAGTGTTGTATTACTTGTTCTTAGTAGTGATATGATATTACAAGGATTTGATAATAACGCATTAACCCGTAGTGATGGTCTCATATTTTTATTGTTTTTAAGTATTTTTATTTATTACGTCTTTGAGGTTGCAATGAAGAACAGACAAAAAGCAGACGATAGAAAAATACCGGATAGTGTAAAGTGGGGAAAGAGTATCTTATTCGCTGTATTGGGACTAGCTGGTATTATTTTGGGCGGGGAAATGGTTGTTAGAAATGGTACAAAGATTGCCTATTCCCTTGGAATGAGTGAAACACTAGTTGGTTTAACGATTATAGCTATAGGAACTTCACTTCCTGAACTAGTCACATCTATTGCTGCTGCGCTGAAAAAGCAAAGTGAGATAGCTTTAGGTAATATCGTTGGAAGTAATATCTTTAACATTCTATTTGTATTAGGTTCAGCATCTGTTATATCCCCGTTGGTGGTTGATGGGAAGGTGTTTATAGATCTACTTGTACTGATTTTTCTGACCGTATTACTACTTATTTTTTCAAGAACGAATTATAAAATTGGGAAAATAGAAGGAATGCTCCTTGTTTTTGGCTACCTTATATATATCGTATATATTATTTTACGCAATTAAAAAGCGGCTGTATCCCAGGTTCCGTCCTGAGATACACAGCCGCTTTTTAATTTTCAATATTAGAAGGGATAGATATTTTTCTATTTTCATAATCTTTACATTTTATTTATGGCATCTTAATACTACCTTAATAGTCAGTTGATAAGCTAGTTATTAAAGAGAGGCAATACTGGATTTAAATGGTTATGTTGGAGGTGAGGCAGTTTAATAAAGATGTGTCAAAGCATTGATGAAGGAGATTTTTCTAATACTAAAAATGGAGGAATGATCATTGAGAAAAATACTATTCGCGATGGTTGTAACATTTATTATCTTTATGTCCGTTGCATGTCAGTCTAATAAAGACGAAAAAAATTCCTCAAGTGATAAGACAGCCAAAGCAAGTGGAGACAAAGTAGAAATTACATATTGGTACGCGTGGGGAGATAAAATTGGAGAAAACAATGAAAAACTAACTGAAATGTTTAATGAATCTCAGGATGAAATTCATGTGACTGCGGAATACCAAGGTACATATGAAGATCTTCATGCGAAAACACAGGCAGCATTCGCAGCGGGAAATGCTCCTGAAGTAACGTTAAATGAAATCGCATCAATTGGTGTATTTGCAAAATCAGGAATGACAGAAAATTTAACTCCATTTGTTGAGAATGACGATATAAATCTCGGTGATTTTATCCCAGGACTTATGGGGAACTCTTATGTGGATGATGAATTATATGGTTTACCTTATTTACGGAGTACACCAATTCTTTATATGAATACGACAATGCTAAAAGAGGCTGGATTAGACCCTGAAGGACCGAAAACGTGGGAAGAATTTGAAACGTACTTAAAAAAGCTTACAAAAGAAGGAGAGCATGTTGGTATGAGTATGCCGGCTGGGATTTGGTTTTATGAAGCATTTGTCGCACAAAGTGGCGGACAAATGATTTCGGATGACGGAACGGAAGTAGAATTCAATGGGGATGCTGGTGTAGAAGCGCTTGAATTTTGGAAAAAAATTGAAGACAAAGAATATGTTAAAGTTCCTGAAGGAGATGAAGCGGGAGATATTGCCAAGCAGGACTTTGCTAACGAACGTGCGGCTATGATCTTTTCATCCACTGCAGACCTCTCTTACATGCTTACACTTGCAGAGGATAATGACTTTGCGTTAAATACAGCATTCATGCCATCCAATGAAACGCATGCTGTTCCAACAGGTGGTGCGAATATGGTTATGACAGCTGGGTTGGATAAAGAAAAGCAGAACGCTGCTTGGGAATTTATTAAATGGATGACTGCAAAAGAACAGACGATTTTTGCAAGTAAATATACGGGGTATCTACCAAGCCGTTTATCAGCGGTAGAATCTGAAGAAATGAAAGAATTATATAAAGAAATGCCTCAATTTAAAGTGGCAGTCGATCAATTGGAATATGGTCACGCACGGCCAATGGAAGAAGCGTATCCAGAGATTTCGATGACACTTCAAGATGAGATTTTAAGAACACTGCTTGATGAAGATTTAGACCCTCAAGAAGCATTAGATACTGCAGCTGAAAAAGCAAATGGAATGCTTCAACAATGATATAGGGTTTACTTTGCCATTAATATTGTGGCGTTTGGCGCAAAAGGAGAGCGTTTTGAATTGCCAGCCCTTCGTAATGCGATAATTCTTTTTTAAAAGGAGATGGTACGTATGGCGGAGATCATACTGAAAAATATATCAAAAAAGTTTAAAGAAGAGGAGGTAGTGAAGAATCTAAATGTAACGATTCGTGATGGGTCTTTTACTGTGCTGGTAGGCCCTTCAGGTTGTGGCAAGTCAACTACGCTCCGAATGATTGCTGGACTTGAGCAGCAGTCTAGTGGGGATATTTGGATCGGGGATGAGTGTGTCAATGACCTCCCCCCTGGGAAACGAAATATTGCAATGGTTTTTCAAAATTATGCTTTGTATCCAACGATGACTGTGAAGGGAAATATAGAGTTCGGTCTTAAAAATAAAAAGGTTCCTAAGAAGGAACGGGAGAAATTGATTAGAGAAATCTCAGAGATTGTCGGCTTGACAGACTACCTTGATAAAAAGCCAAATAAATTATCAGGGGGACAAAGGCAACGTGTTGCCTTAGCACGTGCTATGGTTAAAAAGCCGAAAGTTTTTATTTTAGATGAACCGCTGTCGAACTTAGATGCAAAGCTGCGCAGCCAAATGCGGTCTGAACTAATTCAACTGCATAAAAAATTAGGAACTACGTTTGTTTACGTTACCCACGATCAGGTGGAAGCAATGTCGATGGGTGATGAGATTGCTATTTTAAATAAAGGAACCATTCAGCAAATGGGGAGCCCGATGAACGTATACCATGAGCCAAATAATATCTTCACAGCTGAATTTATTGGAACACCGGCAATGAATATCTTTGAATACAACAAGGTAAAAGATCATTTATCCAATTTAAGCAGAAAAGTTAAATTTGTTGGTTTCCGACCTGAACATGCATTACTAGCTCTTACAGAAAAAGAGAAGGACGCCGGTTACCTCAAACTGGCCAGTGAGATTATAACAATGGAAACATTAGGAGCTGAAACGATTTATACAGTAAAAAATGAAGCTGGAGTTATGCATATAAAAAGCTTTATTCCTCCTTTTGAGAATGCTAAAGAACTCTTGGTTTCCATTCCATACGAAAAGCTATACTTCTTCGACCAGGAAGGGAAGCGATATCGTTCTGTCTCCACTAGACAAATGGATACTGCTTTAGCAGGTGGAGCCTAATTATGACGTGGAATAAGATTCGTCCTTATCTAATGATCTCTCCAGCAATTCTAGTATTTAGTTTGTTTTTCATCTACCCGATCTGCTACATGATTTATTTAAGTATGCATGATTGGAACTTCGTTAGCCCGGAGAAAAACTTTGTTGGTACAGCTAATTTTACAAACCTTGTTTCTGAAAAAGAGTTTATTGAAGTGATGCAAAACACGTTTGTATATACAGCTTTAACCGTATCATTAACGATTATTATAGCACTGATACTCGCTGTTTGGCTTAATAAATCAGGGACAATATATGGATTTGTTCAAGGAGCCATCTTCAGTCCGCACATTATATCGCTTGTTTCTATTTCAATGTTGTGGATGTGGTTAATGGATACGGATTATGGACTCTTAAACTGGTTTTTAAACTTGTTTGGTCTCCCGAGTGTTCCTTGGTTGACAGACCCGAGCACATCACTTCTATCTCTTGCTATCGTTGCAATTTGGAAAGGAATTGGTTTTAATACGCTAATTTTTATAGCAGGGCTGCAGAGTATTCCACGTGATATTTATGAAGCGGCTGCATTGGATGGAACGAATAGAATTCGTACGTTTATTAAGCTGACATTGCCGATGCTCTCACCTACTTTGTTTTTCCTGACGATTATAGGTATCATTAATTCGTTTCAGGTATTTGAAACAATTTCGATCATGACTCAGGGTGGTCCTATTAATTCCACCAATACATTTGTTTATTACATTTATGAATATGGATTCCGTTTCTTTAAAATCGGGTACGCTTCAGCAGCTGGTGTTATCTTGCTCGTTATTATTAGCATATTTACGATCATGTATTTCCGATTGCTCGCCCGCCGTGTACATTATCAATAAGGAAGGAAGGGAGTTAAATGAATACTACCATTCCGTATAAACTCCTGAATGGTATAGGGATTCTCATTGTTGTCAGTATTTTTGCATTTCCATTTGTCTGGATGATATCTACATCGTTCAAATCGTTAGGGGAGACAATGATTTTTCCTCCTGCATGGCTGCCGGAAAGTCTACATTGGGAGAATTTTACTGCTGCATGGAATTCTGGACCTTTTTTAACCTATTTTAAGAACAGTATATTTGTTTCAATAAGTATATTAATCTTGCAATTTTTGACTATTATACCTGCAGCATATGCTTTTGCCAGGTATCAATTTAAAGGCAATAAATTCTTTTTTGCACTTACAATGATTACATTGATGATCCCTGCACAACTCATATTTCTGCCAGTCTACTTACAATTTAGTGCATGGGGGCTGCTTGATACACTTTGGGCACTAATTCTCCCCTTTGCTTCCAGTGCGTTTGGTATCTTTTTGCTGCGCCAATCGTTTAAACAGGTACCAGAAGAATTGTTGGAAGCTGCACGTTTGGATGGGGCAAGTGAATGGAAAATTATTTTAAAAATTATGATACCTATTGCTAAACCAGTATTGATAACGTTCGGACTTTTTAGTTTTATTACACACTGGAATGATTATTTCTGGCCACTTGTCATGACAACAAGTGATGTGACACGAACGCTTCCATTGGGAATTGCAAAGCTTCGTGAAGTAGAGGGTGGTGTTGCCTGGCATATTCTTATGGCAGGGAATATGATCCTTGTTATTCCAATATTAATTGTATTTTTCTTCGCACAACGCCAAATTATCCGTGCCTTTGTTTATACAGGTATAAAGTAAAATGATAATCCATGAAAAGGGGAGTGTAAGGGATGAATAGTTGCATTGCACACCGCGGATGGTCGAGTAGAGCACCTGAGAATACAATAGCTGCATTTATACTAGCTCTGAATGAATCAAAAATTTCTGCGATTGAACTAGATGTGCATCTTTCTAAAGACGGGGTCCCTGTTGTCATTCATGACCATACACTGGAACGTACTACGAATGGGAAAGGCCCAGTAAGTACACAAAGTGCACTTGATTTAGTTCAACTGGATGCAGGAATATCATTTGGACCGCAATTTGTTGGACAAAAGATCCCTTTATTGGAAGAAGTAATGGCATTAGCAAAGGGAAAAAAGCGGCTTTTGATTGAGTTAAAGCAAATGGGTGAGTTGTATGTGGGACTGGAAGAAAAAGTTGCCGAGCTCATCAATAAATATAACATGTATCATCAAGTAGTAGTTATTTCTTTTGACCATGAATCAGTAAGAAAAGTGAAAGAATATGATCCGAAAGTTGAAATAGGCTTGGTTTTCACAGGACGGTTAACAATGCTAGCTGAGCAAGTAGATTATACAGGAGCTAGCTATCTATCAATCCAGCATAGGTTTATTACTAAGGAATTAGTAGAATTGTTTCAAGATAAGTGTGTGCAACTTGTGGCATGGACGATCGATGACGTCGGATCTCTAAATCGTATGAAGGGAATAAGTGGAAACATCCACATTACAACCAACCGCCCAGAAATAATGATAGAAGATGTTAAGAAAGCGAAAAGCGAATTTATAGGCTTAGAACATCGTCCTGTCGTTTCAACGGAAAAAACAAATGAATTACGGGTATTTAAAAATAAAAAGTAGGTGAAACGATGAAACAATTAACAGTTTCCTTTATTATTCCCTCTTTTAATGAAGCTTTAAATGTTGCCGCTGTGCTTGAAGCAATCAGAAGAGAAATGGTTCAGTTGCACTATAAATATTATGATTATGAAGTACTTTTTATTGATGATGGCAGTACGGACGGAACGATAGAAACGATTCAAAGCTTGGCATTTGATTATCCGGAAGTGAAATACTTGTCTTTTACACGGAATTTTGGCAAGGAATCAGCAGTATTAGCTGGGTTGGAGCATGCTGTTGGGGAAGCAGTTATCCTAATGGATGCTGATTTGCAGCATCCCCCTTTCCTGATTCATAAACTGATAAAGGGATTTGAAGATGGATATGATCAGGTAATTGCTAAACGCAATCGTAAGGGTGAATCTCGTGTACGCTCGCTGCTTACTTCCCTGTATTACCGCTTTGTAAATAAAGCCATTGATGTTGAGTTAGCAGATGGTGAGGGGGACTTTCGGTTATTAAGCCGAAGAGCAGTCAACTCTCTTTTGTTGCTTAGTGAGGGCAATCGATTTTCAAAAGGGTTATACTCTTGGATCGGGTTAGACCAGACAACCGTCTGCTATGATAATATTGAACGGGAAAACGGAAAGACAAAATGGACTTTCTCAAAGCTGTTGAATTACGGAATTGATGGGATTGTTTCGTTTAACAGAAAGCCGTTAAGAATTTGTGTATATTTCGGTGCTATTATATTAATTTTATCGCTAGTCTATTTGGTAACTACTTATTTTCGTGTATGGAATAATGGTGTTTCTGTTCCTAGTTACTTTATAGCATTATTTGCCATTCTATTTTTAGGGGGGATCCAACTTATTTGTCTGGGCGTTATTGGAGAATATATTGGCCGTATTTATAGTGAAACAAAAAAGAGACCACATTATTTGGTTAAACAGACAAATATTGAAGAGAGGGAACAGTATGCGATACATCAACAATGAATTTACAAAATTTATAATAGTAGGGGGTATTAACACGCTTCATTATTATCTCATTTATATTTTGTGTCTGTCTGTTTTCCAACTTCACTATTTTTTAGCACACACTCTAGGGTTTTTTGTTAGTCTAGTGGGATCTTTCTTTTTAAATTCATTTTTTACATATAAAATAAAACCTACATTAAGAAAGTTTCTTCGATTCCCGCTAACTCAGGTGGTTAATACGGGACTATCGACGGTTCTTCTGTTTCTTTTTGTTGATATTCTTAGAATAGAAAGCAGCATTGCTCCAATTATAGCAGTATGTTTCACGGTTCCCGCCACATTCATAACTACGGGAAAAGTTTTGAAGCCGTCATGTTAAGAAAAATATCAGGTTGGAGAGAAAAACTGCAAAAATACCCAGGCTTGTGTCTGTTTATTTCTCTTTTTGTAATCAGTTTAGTAGTGGCCTTTTTTAGTCATTTGTTTTTTGTGAAAGAGTGGATGGATGGGCGTTATATGACGGGAATCAATGATGGTCTTTCACAAATGCTACCCTTTAAAAAGTTGCTTTATGATGAATATACAAATGGGAATTTTTTTTATTCCAATGCATTTGGATTAGGGGGAGGGATATATTCTCAATTAAGCTATTATTTTTCTACATCGATTATCTTTCTGATAACAACTTTGATTACATTTTTACTAGAACTTCTTCATCTGATGGAAGAGCCTGATATTTTTTATTGGGCAAATATTACTTTGATTATTAGTGTCATTCGGATGGCACTCATTATCTCATTTACCACTTTGTTTTTCCGTTATATGAAGCTGGAAATTATTCCGGCGTATATTGGGGCAGCATTATACGGAACAAGTGTCATTTACTTCAGGCATGTTACATACTGGGAATTTTTCGCAGATGCTATGTTGTGGCTCCCATTGCTATTACTTGGAATTGAAAAAATTATGAGGGAAAAGAAACCAGGCTTATTTACACTGATTGTCTCTATTAGCCTGTTTGATAACTTTTATTTTTCCTATGTTCATTTTTTGCTTGCAGCAATTTACATTTTGGTGCGTTGGAGTGTACCGCAGATACAGGATGAGACAGGTAAAATACAGCAAATAAAAACATATATTTGGAGCGGTTTAGTTGGATTAGGGATTAGTGCCGTGTCTTTTATCCCAGCTGTTTATGGGTATCTGAATAATCATCGTCCTCCATATGAGGAACAGGTACCGTTATACAGTTTTCCGGATAACCCACTTTTAGATGGTAGAATTATTATTATCCCAGCCTTTGTTATTTTATGCTTATTTATGTTTTCGTTTTACAAAAACCGTTTATTTTCCCTTTTTGCTGGATTAACTATAATCACTATCTTCATGCATTTCAGTCCAATGGTTGCTAGTGTTTTTAATGGATTTTCTGCACCACAATATCGCTGGGAATATTTTTTGGCTTTAGCAGCCGGAGGGACAGCTGCTTCAGGCTTGCAGCTGATGCATAAAGTCAAATGGTGGCAAATGGGTGTAGCATTAGGCGGTGCATTTGGTTTGTATGTTGCTTTTTATCTAGATGATGAAACGCTTGTTTTTTCTTCATTAAAAGATGCTTATGAGGCTGTTGCGGCTATTTTTATCGTTGTTCCTTTTCTATTGTACGGTTTTTTTAAAAATCGGAAGATGCTAGCATTCTTTTCATTAACAATTCTGGCAACCAACTTATACATAGCAAATTTTTATCAGAAAGACACCATTTCCGAAGGAGGGGATGTTCAAACAGTATCTAAAGAATTTTTGTTGAGCGAGGAATATAACGGGAAAAATCAACGTGATTTAATAAAGCAAATTAAGCAAAAGGAGAATGATCCATTTGCCAGGATTGACTGGATGATAGAAACTAGAAATAATACACCAATTGTCCAGGATTTTAAAGGTTTAAGTGTGTATTCGAGCATTTTAAACAAGCATTTGCTTTATTTTTATTTATATGATTTAGAAATTGATATGGGAAGAGAAAGTGTAAGCCGCTACGCATCATTGGGAGATCGCGCGAATCTGTATAGCATACTCGGGGGAAAATACTATATTGCAAAAGAAGAAAAAAGTTTAATCCCATACGGGTTTGAACAAATTTTCAAAGAAGGAAACTATGTTGCCTATAAGAATCAAAACCAACTACCGTCTATTCGAACAACAGATACTGTTTTTCTTGAAAAGGATTTAATGAATGCTTCCCCAGTGGCAAAAGAGAGGGCGATGTTACAAGGGATTATTTTAAATGATGACGATATAAAGGGGGAAACGGTACCTGAAAATGAGAACATCATTAGGCAGACAAAGGTAAAAGAAGTTGGTGCTACATATGAGGGAAATGTGTTAGATGTGACAGCTGAAGAAGGGGGATTGAATCTCATTCCTGAACAAACAAACCCAGCTGTTAAAGATTATTATGTATCATTTTATTTAAAGAGTTTGGAAAAAAGTCAACGATCCCATGATAAAATTGATGAATTCCGCTTAATGGTAAATGACTTTGAAACGTACCGGAAATCGAATGATTCTATTTATAAAACAAATAGGAATAAAATCACCATCAGGGTTCCAAAGGATAAAAGTATTTCCATTCGCCTTCCTAAAGGCAAATACAAATTGAGTAACTTAGAGTTGTATGGGGAAGACTATCAATTACTTGAATCAGCAAAGAAAAAAAATGAAAGCAACTCTAATGTACCAATTTCATGGTCAGGAAACAAAGTGAATATATCGTATGATAATCAAACAAACCAACAGTATATGACATTGCCCATTCCATATGAAAAAGGATGGCGTGTTTATATTAATGGTAAGGAAAAAGAGGTAAAACAAGCTAATTACGCTTTTATTGGTATTGCATTAAAAGAAGGAATGAATAAAATTACGCTTGTTTATTATCCGCCTTCCTTTTTCTTATCACTCTTTATAACTTGTATGTCTTTGATTACATTTCTATTTATTAGGAAAAACAGGATAAAATGGTTGAGGTAAAGGATAAAAAATTAATAAATACCCAAATATCATCAAGTTCAGTTTCCCTTTTTCTTCCGTATTTATGGGCTGCTTCCAGGTGATATTTGGGTGTTTATGTTGTAACATATTAGTATTTTATTGTAAGGATAAATTTATTCTATGAAGTTTGGTCTATCATGGGCAGCAAAGGGATGCGACATTGTCGGTCCGACTCTTGTCCACGGGCATTCGGATTGTGTCTAAAATAATTGATATTATTGTAAATAATAGAGGCACTTTCTGTTAAGTCTTTATCAATAATATCAAGTGAAGCGATGTTTATTTCTTCTTTTTCAATATCGATGATCCTGAATGATTGTTGATCAAGACAGGCAGAGGTTTGGAGAAATGTCCAATTCTTTTCTTGGACAATAGAATCGACATGTGTATGACCGTTTAAATATACGCCAATACCTTCCTTTTGCTCTAAAATTTTCCACATATCAATACTTGGATGTATAGAACTTTTATCAAGTTCAGAGTTTTTTGTTGTATTATAAACAGGATGATGTGCAAACACGAATAATGGTTTTGTTCCTGATGTTTGAACTATATTTTCAAACCACTGCAGTTGCTCGTCGTCAATCCAGCCCCCATAATCTTCTAGGTCCATTTCTCTGGCAGTATCCAAGAAGGCGAATATTGCTTCATCTGTTGAAATAGTATGATATCGGCATTGTCCAGTAAGTGTGAGCACGTCTTTTCTTGGGAGTGCGTATAAATCGTGATTGCCTAAGGCATGGTAAAAGTTTCTATCCCTTTGGTTTAAAAGATTGTAAACTCCGATTAGTTCAGAGGCATGGCCAAAGTTTGTTAGATCCCCAATGGATACGTGCATATGAGCATCAATTTCTAAAAAGTGCTCAATCAATGACTGAAAAAACCTGCTGTGTGCATCGGCCAATCCTGGAACTGTTTCGTCAATTGCTGGATAATGTAAATCTCCCATTAAAGCAACTCTCATTTAAATTCTCCTTCCCAATTTTTAAATAGGGGATAATAGTCTAAAGTAAGTGGTCACTATTATCTTCACTTACAAGTATAATAGTGTAGTATTAATTTGTGATTAACTGTGCATTAAAAGATTGTAAAGTTACTTCTGAAGTTTGTATGATTTGTATGATTTTTTAATAAATATGATTGCAACAACACTCAATCTGCTATAAAATTTCCTGGAAAAATTCACCTAATCATTTTTATCTATATTGCTTGCTAATATCTCTTTTTCCTATGTCTTTTCATGACTTTTATCGCAGAAATATAGACTTAAAATAACAAGTTATTACAAACTATGATAAAATAACTAATACTTAAGATGGGGTACAAACAATTTAGAAAACCGTAACAAGTTTGACATATTTTTTTAACAGCCATAATATATATGGTACAGTAAACAATGTTTGATAAAGACCTGCGGTAGTATGTCAAAAGAAAAATAAATAACTATTTGATTATCAAGGTGCAATTCACTTAAAAAAAGCAACACGAAGCTAAACCAGCAAAAAACAGAAAATTTACTGGTAATCTGTTAAAGGATTTAGAAGCTAATTATGCTTCATTTATTACGCTCCTTTTTAGTGCGAATTAAGGTGATAGACGTGGCAAGAATCGCATCAATAGAATCTTCCACAACCTTGTCTAATCTATAAGACGAACGCGCAGCTTTTTGAATTGATTTGGCTACTTGTTCAGCATCTGGGGAACGATTCTTGCCCTTGACACGTAGATAATCAGCCAATTCTTTTAAGTCCATTTGGGATCGTTCTTCTAAACTATAGCTTTCTTGAAAGAGAACCAACATGGCCTTACCAAACACAGAGGACGTCACATCTTCTGTAAAGGTATTACATTTATAGCTTAAATATTGAAGAAAGCGTTGCTTTTCCTGT
>NZ_JAGIKX010000009.1:0-67059 GCF_017874635.1 Virgibacillus alimentarius | reverse complement strand
GTGAATTGGTTTAATAATATTCGAATTCACGGATCGCTAGATTATTTAACACCAGCTGAATACAAGTTGAAACACCTTTAAAAATTTGTTCAGTTTAGTGTTGACATTCCAGGATCGCATGGCTCCCCTCATGACTCTTCTTCTTTTCTGTCTCCCGAACAAATACGCCATCAGCTTCAGCATAGAGAAAATCTATTTCCTCATCCGCCTTGGCTTGTGCTTCCCCAACTTTCCTCACAATCGTTCCAACCATTGTATTGCTAATATCCACAGCAGTCCATTCCTTCAATACACAAGCTGTTTCCCGGTAGGTGATTTTGGCAGCCATCTAGGCCACTTTCGCTTCTACAAATGGGCTACTGCGTTGGTATTTTTTAAACCCTGTCCATTCATCAAAGGGGTAGTGGACTTCCTTCCCGATCATACATGAGGATATGTGTAAATCTCACCACACCAAAAGAAAACTGAATTTCCCTTTCGTCATTCCTTTCCACCGTCCAGCCCTCAGCCTGTTTTGCTTCACAATGACATCGTTCATATTGGTGAATACGCCTTCCAACAGAGACGCAAACACCTCATACATCATACTACGAACGCTTTCTTCAAATCCAATTAGATTGTCTGACTGGTGTATTAATGTGTACAATTTTGAAATAATAGTATCCATGAAGAGGCCTCTTTCTAAGCGTATTTGCCGCCAAGCATAGATTTATAATAGAGTGCCTCTTCTATTTTGGCTAGGATTTTGTAGAATTATCCGCGAGAACTATTTTACACATACCATTTCCGGGACGAGACTACTCCCCATTCCGGGAAATATGTTCCTTCAAAAAAGTCACCGTTTTTCGGGCTGTGTGCACAGCTGCCCTGAAAATACGGTGACAATCTTTTTTTCTGCCCAGCATCCAAGCTGTTTTTCTATTCTCAGCCCTTTAAAGAGCGGATACTTCATAGGCGAGCGCTTTGCTAGGAAGAACCTTTCCCAGTTTATTCTGGATATAAAGCGACGCTTCCTGCAGCTTTTTCTCATCAATATTTGTTTTGATTCCCAGTCCATGTAAAAGATAGAGTATATCATTTGTCGCAACATTTCCGGCTGCTCCAGGTGCGTACGGGCATCCGCCAAGTCCTCCGACAGAACTGTCAAACCGGTTAATGCCAAACTCCATAGATGTCATGATGTTAGCGATAGCCATACCTCTTGTGTCATGGTAATGCATGATCATTTTTTCTTTTGGAAATCTAGCAAGCAAAGGTTCCAGCAGTTCTTCCACCTGTGTAGGGACTGCGGTTCCAATTGTATCCCCGAGTGAGAGGTCATCTACACCCATTTCCAGCAATCGGTCACAAACGCGAATGACCTGATCGGGATTGATTTTTCCTTCATAGGGACAATCAAATACGGTGGAGACATATCCGGTCACATGTTTTTTAGCCTTTTTTGCTTCTTTAACCACTTCTTCAAGTACTGGATATGTTTCTGCAATTGATTTATTAATGTTTTTCTTATTATGTGTCTCACTTGCTGACATGAATACGGATGCGCCATCGATACCGGCTTCCAATCCTAGTTCAAGCCCTTTTAAATTAGGGATAAGTGCTGAATAGCTGACGGCTGGATTGCGTTTAATCTTTCTACCTACTTCATGGGCATCGGAAAGTGCTGGTACCCATTTTGGATGAACAAACGAAGAATACTCAATTTCCTTCATACCTGTTTCAGATAACATGTTGATCCAATTCACCTTATCGGAAGTTGTGATATGCTTTTTTTCATTTTGCAAACCATCCCTTGGACCAACTTCTTTGATTTGAACAAATTCAGGCCAACGTCTCAAAGTTATCCCTCCGTTCCCATTTTTGAATGCGCTTACAGTTTATTGTATTTCCCTTTTAAAAATTGGCTCCATCCATTCAATTTCCTTTAGTTTTTCGTTTCTATTCATTCTATTCAATCGAGTTTCCATTTATTCAACATTGTTGAATACACTATACTATAAAAATTCTGAATTTGTCAATTGTTAATTCTCTAATTGCACACCAAAAAAGCCTATCCCAAATGACTCTGGGATAGACTGCATAGACGCTTGATTAATGATTTAAAAACTTAACGCATACTACTTCTGGTACAGATACTTCTGCATTTAATTTGCTCAGTTTTCCTGTTTCTGCATCACGCGCTAGTAAGACAAGGTTTCCTGAATGTTGATTGGAAGCAATAATAAAATTTTCACTCGGATCAAGGACAAAATCACGCGGCCAGTCACCACCGGTTGTTGTGTGGTCAATCAAAGTCAGCTCACCCGTTTCTTCATCGATGCTAAATACAGCGATACTATTATGGCCGCGGTTCCCTGCATAAATAAATTTACCGTCTGAAGAAATATGAATCGCACTCGCATCATTTTTTTCTGTAAAATCTTCAGGGATCGTACTTAAACATTGTTTTTCTAAAAAACTTCCTGTTTCTGCGTTATAATTTAACACGATTACTTCTGAACTTAATTCTGTGATCAGATAAGCTATTTTCCCATTTGGATGAAAAACGATATGTCTTGGTCCGCTTCCGGCTTTTACCGTTAACGTACTCACTCGGACCAGTTCATGTTGATTCATTTGATATGTCACAAGTTCATCCGTCCCGAGATCTGCGGCAATGACATATTTTCCGTCCGGTGTGTGTCCTGCATAATGAACATGTGGCTTTTCCTGGCGTTTATGCGGGCCGCTACCTTCATGCTGATAATTGGAAGATGTCGCTTCAACGGTTCCATCCTGATTTACTTGATGTAATTCAATCGTTCCCCGGTGGTAGTTTGCTGTTAAAAGCTCTTTATCGCGAATGGTAACATGACACGGCGGCGCTCCTTCGGTAAGTTGTCCATTCATGTACTGCAAGCTTCCCGTTTCCCGATCCAATGCATAGGCATTCACACCGCCAAAATCGCCATCTTGAGCAACTGAATAAAGATAACGGTTATCCTCACTTATTGCTAAGTACGTTGGACTGCCAACTTCCGCTGCAACTTCAACCTCATCTAATGTAGCTTTTTCCGTATCAAGAACAAATCGATAAATACCTTGACTGCTTTTACGTGTGTATGTGCCTGCGTACCCAATATATTTTTTCCCCATATGTATCCCCTTTCGTTTTCGATGTACTTTGTCTCATTATAGCATTGAAGCAATGAAAAACCATACCGTATCGAGTTGAGTTAGGTATGGTTCTCTGGATATTGATTTAATTTGAATTCGATTTACTTTCCTCTTTCTTTTCATTCATCATTAAAAGAGTTACAGGCTGATTGGATCCGGTTAACAGCTTATAAAAATAGGTTGCCGTCAGCTCATAGCCATTTTCTATTTGCTCTGTTAAATCATTTGTTCGTTCATAGAGAATCGAACGCAAGTTATCCAGTTGTCTAATGATTTTCTCTGTTCCCGCTTCCTGATTTTCCAGGCGTTCTAACATGTCTTCTTGAATCAAGTCCTGCTGCAGAGCTCGCTCATCCACTTGTTTCTTTACATCCTGAAACTCATTTACTTGTGAAATAAGGTGCTGATTGGTTAATTCCTGTTGATCTAACTTATTTAGCATACCTTTGTTGACGTGCTGCATATCTCTCATTTCTTCTATCATTTCTTGCGCTTTCATTTCATTGTCTTCTAACACTTCACCTAATGTATTTACCTGGTTATCTAACCGTTTTTGCCACTGCAGCGTATGGTCTTTAAATTCCTTTTGTTCTGCATTGCTTTTGTTTACTTTCTCCAGCTGTTGATTCATCTCTTTCCACCGCTTATCCTGGATGAATTCCTGCTGATTATTGTTAAGCTTTACATCCCGCAGTGACCTAAGTAATGATGCATTCACTTCTTCCTGTCTTTTTAGCAGTTCTGAAAAATAGTTTATTTTAAAGTACCCTTGATTGGGCTCTTTAATTTCTCCTTCATTTTTAAACACGCCCGGGTTTTCACTATTCATAAATAATCCCACATGTTACATCCCCTTATTGCATGATGATATTATCCTATGCAAAAACGTGTTATATGGGACAAAAGCGCATGCACAATTCACTTTTTTAAACGTTTAAATGCTTCAATAAATTTTGCAGGGGATGACGTAACAGTGTAGGAATAGACACCGCTGATTGTATGAAAATAAAGAAGACCGCCTGCCTCAGCGATCTTTTTATAGGACATATCGAAAACATGTTGGATTGGAAATGTTCGGTGCTTTGTAACAACCTTTTCATGATATAAATAGATAAATCGCTTTTGGACCGTTTTGCATTGTTCTAAATGACCTACTTCCCGTTCTACTTTTACATATGGCTGTTTAGCAATTAGATGCATTGGTAAACCTCCTGTTCACAAAACATCAGCTTCCCTATAAATTTTCGATAAATAAGCGAATAACGTCAGCACCGCCGATTAGCGTCCCCAGGCTGCTCCCTAAGTTCGCTAACAGAACTACCAGTAAAATGCGTGTTACCTTATTATTCCAAAACCCTTTGACACTATGAACATCTTCTGATAAATGTTCAAAATCTGCTACACTTGGCCGGCGAATATAGGCCTGGACAAACCCGGCAAAAAATCCAGAAGCAATTAAAGGATTTAAAGAAGTGATTGGAGCTGCAATAAAAGCTGTAAGAATAGCAAGCGGATGAGCTAAAGCTACGAAGGCGCCAATTGCTGAAAAGGATCCATTCCAGATCACCCAGCTGATTGTTTGTTGCAGGCCTGCAGAAGGATTGGCATAAAATGTATAGGCAATCACTGCAAGAATAAAAATGGGAATCCCCCAGCCAATTATTTTAGGAACTTTTGATTTTGGAGGACGTTCAGTCAACCGATCTAAATCCTGTTCTTTTCGTATTTCTTTTTTAATCCCTGGGACATGTGCTGCACCAAGAACAGCTACAATCTTATTCCCATCAGCCTGTTTGATTTTCTCTGCTAAATACTGGTCCCGCTCATCGATTAAAGGAGTTTTCAATCTTGGAAAGGATTCCGTGAAATCATCAAGCATCGCATTCAGCATATCTTGGGATTTCATTTTTTCCAGCTCTTCTTCTGTAATGCTCTCGTTGCTAAAAATACTAAAAATAATCTGCATCAGAAGTTTGGCCTTCCCTGAAAACCCAATCCCATGCCAAATACGGGCAAAGGTGATTTGAATATTGCGATCAGCCAGCACCAGTTCTGCATCTATTTCCTCTGCCGAATCAATGCCTTGAATCATTTCTTGACCAGGGCTAATCCCAAATTGCTTTGCCATGCGATTTTGAAAAGAGGATATAGCAAGGTTCATTAAGAGAAATGTGGCCTTCTTCTCTTTAATTACCTTAAAGATATCCATATCCCGCCATTTATTCTTATTCTGTATAGATTGATAGCGCTGCTCGTCCAGTTCAACACAAACCGTGTCAGGTTTCTCTTTCTCAATCACTTCTTTTACTTGTTCAGCACTATGCTTTGATACATGGGCAGTACCAATTAATATGATTTCTTTCCCGTCTAAATCCATTCGCGTTATATTTTCTTCTGACATCGTTACCTTCCTTTTATAAGCCCCGCTTAAAATTCATCTATCTTCTCTTAATCATAAATGATTTACGTAAGATAGAAAAGAAATAAGATAGGATCAGTCGGCAACATCTTACCCATTGCTGATCTTTTTTATAAATTCTTTATTCCACTGTTTAAATCTTTCATTATGGGAAGAAACCATTCCCGTCCTACTAGCACTTGGATGAATATACTGCTTTGCTTTATTAACTGCATTTGCTGCATCTTGAAACGCTCCCGCTATCAAGTTTAGCTTCCCGTCATGTTTTAAAATATCACCTGCTGCATAAAGACCATCAACAGAAGATTCACTGGCTGAATTGCCTGCAATAAAATAGTCCTCCACCTTTGCTATGTCAAGACCACTGTTTTCAAGCAGGGATGCATCTCGCTCATACCCATGATTAATAAGCACTTCATCTACAGACAAATAAATATTTTCTCCTGTATGGTGGTTGGTCAGCTGAATCTGCTCGATCACTTCATGATTTACACCAGCAATCAGCCTCGTAATGGAGGTGTGGAAATAGCAAATGACGGAGCTATTCATCAATTGCGTTACTGAAGCCTCATGCCCAGCAAGTACCCCTTTTCGATAGGTTATAAAAACCTGTTTAGCAATTGGCTCTAATTCATTTGCCCAGTCAATCGCAGAATTCCCGCCGCCAGAAATAAGTACGGTTTGATCTTTAAAACGGCTTAATGAATCAATCGTATAGTTTAAATTAGTCACTTCAAACCGCTCTGCCCCTTCTATATTTAGCTTCTGAGGATTTAAGATCCCTCCGCCGACCGCAACAATTACTGTTTTAGAGTAATGTTTTTGTCCTGAAGCAGTATGTAATACAAAAATTCCTGCTTCATTACGATGAATCGATTCTACTTTTTCACTCAAAACAACCTCCGGGTGAAACGTTAACCCTTGCTGTGTAAGTTGCTCCATCAATTGTGTTCCTGTAACAGGGGCCTGTCCCCCGACATCCCAAATCATTTTTTCAGGGTATACATGTATTTTTCCGCCTAAATACGGTTGATACTCTATCAATTTTGTTTTCATTTCTCTCAGCCCACTGTAAAAGGCAGAATAAAGCCCTGCAGGACCGCCTCCAATGACAGTGACATCAAATAACTCTTGTTCTTTCATGGCCTCTCACTCCTCACGTAATGATCAAAGCTGATGATTCTCCTAATTCTAAAAATAACGGTTGACAATCGGCAATGACATGAATATAGTAACATTATAATGAAAATGAGAATCATTCTCAACATAAAATGAATTTTTTATATAGATGGAGGTGTGTTTATGGCACGCTTATATACAGATAACTTAACCATTTCCTATGATACACGGCTAATTGTGAACGGTCTCAGTATGGAAATCCCAGATCAAAAAATCACAGCCATTATCGGACCAAATGGATGTGGAAAATCGACTTTGTTAAAGGCAATTACCCGCATTATTACACCCAAGTCCGGTTCCGTTGTCCTAGATGGAAAAATTATTACAAAGGAAAACACAAAAAAGCTGGCAAAACAAATAGCCATTTTGCCACAAACACCGGAAAGTGCAAGTGGACTGACAGTTGGCGAATTGGTTTCATATGGCCGTTTTCCCTACCAGAAGGGATTTGGACGCCTAACCAAAGAAGACATCGAAGTCATTGACTGGGCGCTTGATATAACCGGTACTTCCGCCTTTAAGTTCCAGCCTGTTGACGCTCTTTCAGGCGGCCAGCGGCAACGCGTCTGGATTGCTATGTCACTTGCTCAGGAAACAGATACTATCTTCCTTGACGAACCTACTACGTATTTAGATATGGCTCACCAACTGGAAGTCTTAGAAGTTCTCAAGCGCCTTAATGAAGAGCAGGGGCGAACAATTGTCATGGTTCTACATGACCTCAATCAAGCTGCCCGCTTTGCAGATTATATTATCGCTTTAAAAGACGGTGAAATTGTGAAGGCAGGCAATTGTGAAGAAGTTATTCATGCGGATGTACTGAAAAAAGTATTTCGAATTGATGCAGAAATTGGACGTGATCCACGGACAAACAAGCCGATGTGTATAACCTATCATTTATTAAAAGGAGATCAAAAAAATGAAGAAATCACTCATTCTTTCCCTCATGCTGTTCGTGCTAATCATTAGTGGCTGCAGCACTAAAGAAAGCAAATCCACTGCTGATCAAGGAAGTAAAGAAACCATCACATATCAATCAGAAAATGGCCCGACAGAAGTTCCCGCTGACCCAAAACGAGTTGTCGTCCTTGGCTCTTTTGCCGGAAATGTCATGCACCTTGGTGTTAATATTGTCGGTGTTGATGCATGGGCGAAAGATAACCCACGTTTTGATAAGGGACTGAAAGAAGTAGAGGTAGTCTCAGATGAAAGCCTTGAGAAAATCATTGAATTAGATCCCGATTTAATCATCGGTCTCTCCAATACTAAAAATATCGATAAATTAAAAGAAATAGCACCTACCGTCACATATACTTATGGAAAGGTGGATTATCTCACGCAACATATAGAAATCGGAAAGCTGCTCAATAAAGAAGAAAAAGCACAAGAATGGGTCGATGATTTTAAGAAGCGCGCACAAAAGACAGGAAAGAAAATTAAAGATAAAATTGGAGAAGATGCAACGATTTCTGTCATCGAAAGCTTTGATAAACAATTGTATGTATACGGCGACAACTGGGGCCGTGGTACAGAAGTGCTCTATCAGGAAATGGAATTGAAAATGCCAGAGAAAGTAAAAGAAAAAGCTTTAAAAGACGGCTATTATGCTTTATCAACAGAAGTCTTACCAACGTTTGCCGGGGATTATATGGTGATCAGTAAAAATAAGGAAATGGATAACTCCTTTCAAGAAACAGATACGTACAAAAACATCCCTGCGGTGAAAAATGATCGCGTGCTGGAAGTAAATGCAATGGAATTCTACTTCAATGACCCCATTACACTTGAGTACCAATTAGAAACTTTTACGAATTATTTTCTTGGAAAATAGAGGAAAAACATGAGAAGAGATGGGTTGGGCACGATGAAATCAAATCAACGTAGAATTCCATTTATCTATAAATTAATTGCAGGTCTTATCTTGTTTATTGCGGTATTTATTGTTGCAATTGTTTTTGGGGCAGTAAATATATCTGCAAAAGATATTTACCTTGCAATTGCATCAGAAGAAACAAGTGAAGCCATTTCCATTATTCGCGATATACGCTTACCAAGGGAAATTGCTGCAGTATTTGTCGGTGCTGCCCTAGCAATCGCTGGAGCCATTATGCAAGGAATGACCAGAAATCCTCTTGCAGATCCGGGGCTGCTGGGCTTAACCTCTGGTGCGAATGCGGCACTTGCCTTCACGATAGCACTGATTCCTTCCGCCAATTTCTTTGGCATCATGGTCGCCTGCTTCATCGGCTCAGCAATCGGCGCTATGATGGTGTTTGGTATCGGATCAATGAAAAAAGGAGGATTTTCCTCTTATCGAATTGTTTTAGCCGGAGCTGCTGTATCAGCCTTTCTCTATGCTATTGCAGAAGGTATTGGCCTTTACTTTAGGATTTCCAAGCATGTATCGATGTGGACTGCAGGAGGATTAGTTGGAACAACATGGAGTCAGCTTCAGGTCATTGTTCCAATTATTACAATCGGGATTTTCATAGCGATTGCCCTTTCGAAACAGCTTACGATTATTAGCTTAAGTGAAGAAGTAGCTGTTGGATTAGGACAAAAAACAATACAAATAAAGGCAATTCTTTTTATTGTGATTATTTTACTTGCTGGTGCAGCAGTTGCACTTGTCGGAAACATGGCATTCATTGGATTAATCGTGCCACATATCACCCGTTTCATCGTGGGCACCGATTATCGTTTTATTATACCAATGTCAGCAGTAGTAGGAGGCATTTTTATGCTTTTAGCTGATACAGTAGGCCGTACCATTTATGCGCCATTTGAAACGTCTGTCATCGCGATTGTAGCGATTATGGGACTTCCCTTCTTTCTGCTCATTGTGCGAAAAGGAGGAAATGCATTCTCATGATTCATCCAGCTTTCATAAAAAAACAACGCATCTTCCTTTTTATATTGATAATGCTCATTATAGCAACAATGATTGTCGGAGCTGGTGTCGGATATGCTTCGATTTCCTTTGACCGGATCATTCCTACTTTACTTGGTCAGGGTACATTCAAAGAAGCATTTATTTTATTTTCCATCCGGCTGCCGCGCATTTGTATCACCTTACTAGCAGGCATGGCACTTGCTTTATCAGGCGCCATTCTGCAAGGAATTACACGAAATGATTTGGCAGACCCCGGTATTATCGGCGTTAACAACGGAGCTGGCGTAGCGATTACTGTTTTCTTTTTATTTTTTCCAATAAGCAGTGATACGTTTGTTTACTTGCTTCCACTCGTTGCTTTTGCAGGAGCTTTATGTACTACCTGTTTGATCTATATTTTTTCTTACAGCAAGCAATCTGGCCTGCAGCCGATCAAAGTCATTCTTATCGGAGTTGGATTCTCTATGGCATTGTCAGGTATCATGATTGTGCTTATGTCCTCTGCGGACCAAGAAAAAGTCGATTTTATTGCCAAATGGATAGCAGGCAATATCTGGGGAACCGATTGGCCTTTTGTGTTAGCCATCCTTCCTTGGCTAATCATTTTAATTCCATTGACACTATACAAAGCAAATCGTTTAAATCTCCTCCATTTAAGTGAGTCAGCAGCCATTGGTGTTGGTGTACCGGTGGAAAAGGAACGCATCACTTTACTTTTCATCGCAGTTGCGCTGGCAGCTTCAGCAGTATCGGTTACTGGCGGCATTGCCTTTATCGGACTCATGGCACCGCATATGGCAAAAGCCATTATCGGCCCAAGAAATCAATTATTTATCCCCCTTGCCATTCTGATTGGCGGATGGCTGCTTTTGCTGGCGGATACCGTTGGGCGTAATCTGACAGACCCAGATGGCATTCCGGCGGGGATTATGGTTGCATTAATTGGCGCCCCGTACTTTATCTATTTACTTCTAAAAAAATAGAATTTATTATGTTAAAAATCCCATCTGAGAAAATGTCTCAGATGGGATTTTGTGCGATTTAATAACCTGCCACTCGATTATGATATACCTGAAGCGGCTGCAGTGCTGTTTTTACAATGTTGTTTTCTTCCTCATTTAAAGGAATCATTGGCAAGCGAACTCCACCAACGGATACTCCCAACATATGTAAAGCCGCTTTAACCGCTGTTGGATTTGGTGCGATGAATACAGCTTTCATGATCGGAAGCAATTTACGGTGCATGGTAGCTGCTGTCTGGACATCGCCATTTTGATAGCTGTTAACCATCGTCTTCATCTCATTCCCAATGACATGCGAGGCAACAGACACAACCCCATGTCCGCCAATGGAAAGCACTGGCAATGTTAAACTATCATCGCCGCTATATAAAGAAAAGTCACTAGGTGTTTGCTCTATAATTTGTGCCATCTGGTCCAAATCACCGCTGGCCTCTTTCACAGTAACAATATTATCAATCGCTGAAAGTCTCACAATAGTTTCTACGGACATATTGACAACACTTCGGCCCGGTATATTATAAAGCATGACCGGAAGAGAAGTTGACGCAGCAATAGCACTAAAATGCTGATATAGTCCTTCCTGTGAAGGTTTATTATAATAAGGCGTTACAAGCATAATACCGTCAACCTCGCATGCCTCTGCCTTCTTTGTAAGACTGATAGAAGCTCGTGTGTTATTCGATCCTGTCCCAGCGATCACCGGTACCCTTCCCTGAACTACCTCTACAACAAATTTAAATAATTCCACTTTTTCTTCATCTGACAACGTTGGAGATTCTCCAGTTGTCCCAGCCACAACTAAGCCATCCGTTCCATTTGCAATCAAATGATTTACTAATGAGCGTGTAGCTTTAAAATCAATCTCTCCCTGCGCATCGAATGGTGTAACCATAGCCGTTAATACTTGACCAAAATTCATAACCTCACACCCTTTTCCTATTTTATCAGAGGTGATGAGAGCTATTTCATACGACGCAAAAAAGCAACAACGAGGGATTCGCTGCTGCCACAGAAACAGTTTAGTGTATAAACGTTCTATGTGCGATAGCCCTCCATATAGTTTCCTATATGACAGTTCTGCATTTATTCAAGTACAGACCCAGCTCTAAAACCATGAGTATTTTAAAGCTTCGGCAAAATCCCCTTCCCACAATAATCTTCGGATCCCATTATCCTCCTACTATGTACTAATGGATATTGCACCTCTACCCTCACTTCAAAATATAAAGTGAGAAATATCTAGTTAACTCTGATCATAGCAGAAATCTGATTCTATTGCAATACATAAAAACATCCCACTTGACCAGAGGGAGAATCATAGACATTCATTTATTTTCCGGCTTTCTTAAGTTGTCTGCCCTGCCATTCCTACGGCAGCCCGAATATAAAGTAGTAACAGTGCTAAAAGGGGGTGTATTTCTTGGAGAAGATAAATCGAAAAGAATTATATAATCTTTCCAATCAATTCATCGAATTATTTATCACAGATATTTTTTCCAAAAATCAAGTTAACCTGAAGGAAGCAAAAGAAAGAATGACCGATGAGCAACGAGAAAAATTAAAACAAACAGTTGAAAATTTAAAAGAGGAAGTGGAAGGTTTTCTCGACGCAAGTGGTAAAAAAACAGTGAATGAAGAAGAGCAAGAGACAAAAGAAAAGATGGAGTCATCCAGGCCGCTACGTGAAAAATTTATAAATAAAAAAGAAACAAAGAAAAAAGAAAACGAGGATAAGGAGTAAAAAATGTGCGCTTCCTCTAAGGTCTTTGTCCACTCAAAAATGCAATTAGTGCATTTACTATAGTATGAAAGAAGAAAGGAGGATAATTCATGAACAGTAATCAATATCCAACTTCTGAGAAAAAATGGCATGCTCATGATCGAAGTGCACCACATCCTATCGAACCTTGCAACACAAATGATCATGAAAATGAAAATGTTGCTGAACAAGTAGCTGAAATCGACCAAACTTCAAATGAGGTTATCGTGATCCGTGATTCTTGTGACATTACGGTAGAAACAACAGACACCCAGGTAGCTGTTTCCCTGCAAGTAGCCCTACAGGTGGCAATTGCTATTGTAATAAATATTACAATTGCGGACAACAGCCGTGCTGAAGCAGTTACAGCAGATTTACTTGAAACAGCAGATGTCCGTCAAGCAAACCGTCAAAAACTAATTATCGTAAATTCACGTTCCATCGATGTAGCAACAACAGATACGGACGTGGCTATATCCTTACAATTATTGCTTCAAATCCTAGTAGCACTTGTAGTACAATTGGATATTTTATAATAAACAAAGAACTATTCTTTTATATATATATGAGGATCTTTATGCCAATGTTCCTTTTTCATGGTGTAAATAAGGCTACCGCTTCGTTAGCCTTATTTATATCTGTTTTTTCATTTTTTCTTACATTTTTTTGAAACAAGTATTTTTTTAATCATATCGTCTTATACTTTATAGTGGAAATTCTTCCTTTATTGTTAATTTATGAATTAACTTTACTTCTAATACTAAAAAGTTGTATATTACAAGTGGATATTCTTTTTTTAAGTACCTTAAGTCATAAGGAGCGATTATATTGGAAAGAGTAGTTGGAACTGTGGTAAGAGGCCTCCGTTGTCCAATCGTAAATGAAGGGGACAATATTGAGGAGATCGTTGTAGATAGTGTATTAAAAGCCTCAGAAGTTGAAGGCTTTGAAATTCATGATAAAGATATTGTTACATTAACAGAATCAATTGTAGCCCGAGCTCAAGGCAACTATGCTACCATTGATGCGATTGCAAAAGATGTCAAATCCAAATTCGATGATGATACCATTGGTGTCATATTCCCCATTTTAAGCCGAAACCGGTTCGCAAACTGTCTTCGCGGAATTGCCAAAGGCGCTAAAAAGATTGTATTAATGCTCAGCTACCCATCTGATGAGGTAGGAAACCATTTAGTGCATATCGATATGCTTGATGAAAAAGGCATTAATCCTTGGACAGATGTTTTAACTGAAAAACAATTCCGTGATCATTTTGGCTACATAAAGCATACGTTTACTGGTGTGGATTATATTGAATATTATAAATCACTCGTAGAGGAATATGGGATTGAATGTGAAGTCATCTTCTCCAATAACCCAAGAACCATTTTAGATTACACAAAAAACGTCATTACCTGTGATATCCATACAAGAATGCGAACCAAGCGAATACTAAAAGCAAATGGCGGGGAAAAAATTTATGGGCTCGATAATATATTAGCCGAGCCTATTGATGGCAGCGGCTATAATGAAGCATACGGATTGCTTGGAGCAAATAAATCAACAGATGATGCGGTAAAACTTTTCCCGCGTGACTGCCAGCCTACCGTTGATAATATTCAACAAATACTCAAAGAAAAAACAGGCAAAGCAGTAGAAGTTATGGTCTATGGAGACGGGGCATTTAAAGATCCGGTAGGGAAAATTTGGGAACTTGCTGATCCAGTTGTATCACCTGCCTATACAGAAGGGCTTGACGGGAGACCAAATGAGATCAAGTTAAAATATCTCGCGGACAATAACTTTTCCGATTTAAGAGGAGAAGAACTCCAACAAGCAATTTCCGAGTTCATTGATAATAAAAATGATGATCTTGTCGGAGCTATGGAAGCACAAGGTACTACACCAAGAAAACTCACTGACCTGATTGGATCGCTGTCTGACTTAACTTCAGGAAGCGGCGATAAAGGAACACCGATTGTGTTCATCCAAGGCTACTTTGACAACTATACGAAATAAGAAAAAAAGCAATACATCTTCTTGGTGTATTGCTTTTTTATATATATGGTGCCTGTCACTTCCCGAATTTTGTCGAATTGTTATATGGTGCCTGTCACTTCCCGAATTTTGTCGAATGGGTTTATTCTTTTCCATAGTAAACAAATAAACAATAAGAGAAAATATACATATAATACAGGAGACTACTTCAGGGGAGAGGAGCAATAGGATGATACAGTTTAAATCATTTCGCGGGGAAGTTATGGGAATTCAAGATATATCGACTGGAGAATACGGGGAAGGCTGCGTTAAAATGATTGCACTACAAAATGAAGAAGGTGCTCAGGTAAATTTTATTTTGTCGCCAGCAACCTATGTCGTAAACCAGGAGATGATCAAAACAGGAGATATCGTGACCGGATATTATGACGGGAATGCTCCTACCATCATGATATACCCACCACAATACCAAGCGCTTGTTATGGTAAAGGAGTATGCCCATCAACATAGAATGGCAAGTTATTTTGACAGTGAACTCATCAGTCAGGATCATCAACTGAAATTAAACATACATCCTTCTACACAAATCACTACAACAAACGGGCAAGCCTATACAGGCAGTATTGCCAATCGAAACCTTGTCGTAATCTATGGACCATCTACCAAAAGTATCCCTGCACAGACTACGCCTTATCAAGTAATTGTTTTGTGTTAGAGAAAGTCTGTCCATTTTTATTAGAGGCGAATTGGGATCTTTAAGCTATTTACTTTGGTGCATTCCAACAATCCAAGCGGATGACATGATTCATTTTACCTACAGACGATATCATCCGCTTTGCATTCTTTTCTACACCGATGGAAAATCACATCTCCATGCATGCAAATGTTCATTCACCCTTTTATTTATAAAAAACCTATGGTATCATATATCAAAATGATACATATCAAAAAGATACAGAAATGGGATGAACCAACTTGAAATACAATCATACAACTTATGCAATTCTTGGAATATTAACGACAGGTTGCAGAACCGGCTATGCTATTAAACAGCTCATGGACCAAAGTTTAAATCACTTTTGGAAAATCAGTTATGGCCAGATTTATCCAACACTAAAACAAATTGTAAAGGAAGGCCTTGCGACTGTTGATACATTATCAGAGGAGGGGAAACCAAGCAGAAAAGAATATTACCTCACTACAAAAGGAAAACAAACCTTAAAAGACTGGCTACAAAAACCAGTCGAACAAGTACCCGTAGAAAAAAATGAAATTTTACTTAAATTATTTTTCAGCCGCCATCAATCCAATACAAATGCTTTATCGCTTATAAATAATTACAGGGAGAAGTTAGAGGAGAATTATCAGACCTATCAAAACATTGAACAAATGATTGCAAACCAACAGCAAAACCAGGCAGACGCGAAATACTGGCTGTTTACCTTAGATTACGGAAAGCGCGTGACAAAGGCGGCAATTGAATGGTGCCACGCAACCACCACACAAATGAATAAAGGATAAACGAGACGTGGGATCGTGCGCATGAATAAAGTTAGTGCCAAATCAGAAGGAGGTTTTTACATGGAAGGATTATTTATATTTGCTCGCCTACTGCATATCGTCGGTGGATTCCTGGCATTGTTTGTGTTTTGGCTTCCCATTATTACACGTAAAGGCGGAAAGCTCCATACTCAAATCGGCTGGATTTACGTATTTGCAATGGCTAGCGTTTCCATTACTGCACTGTACATGGGAGTTTACCGATTAACATGGGAGCCAGGTCACGATCCGGATACGACTGCGTTCTCATGGTTCCTCCTATTTATTGCCATCCTCAGCGGAGCAACTGCATGGTATGGTCTGCGTGTCCTCCGTTATAAAAAACGAAAAAGAAGCCATCGCCAGGCGATTGATTACATTTTTCCTATTTTGTTGCTTACATCCGGCATTGCAATCAGCATTTACGGCTGGATCATACATTTTCCGCTGCTTCAATATTTCCCGGTCGTTGGCATCTTCCTAGGCGCGACTCAACTGCAATACTGGCTTACATCACCGAAACGCAAATCACACTGGATCGTGGAGCACATCGTTGGTATGCTTTCATGCTGTATTGCTACGATAACAGCTTTTGTCGTTTTCGGGGCACCACGATTGCTAGGAGTCGATTCCGTCAGCTTATTCATCTGGTTCATTCCAACAATCATGATCGTACCGCTTATTATTGGATTTACAACCTATTATGCAAAAAAACTAAATGGTAAGCCGGCGGAAGGTAATTAGAAAAACAATGGAGTGGAGAGCTGCTGAGGTTAGGCTTGATGTTCTTCGACTTCCCTCCCTGGAATGAGCGACTACCGCTATGATGTGAATTTTCCTCTGTCATTGCGCGAGTTCTTCTCTGTATTGCTCAACTTCCCTACTTTTTGCCCGAGTTGAACATATTATGGCTCGACTTCCCACTTTGTTGCGCGAGTTGGACATATTATGGCTCGACTTTCCACTTTAAGTATTTAATTGTTGCAGATCGATTAGAAAATCTATTAGACCTTGAAAAAGACTTCCAGCTAAAAGGCGATTCCGTTTGGAAAAGTTTTAATGCCGGAAAGGAAAAACAAAAGTGGTATAACGTATCGATTATTGAAAACATGTATGCAGATTTAGCAGATGAGGATATACCTGGTTATTTTCTAGAATATGAAGAAACTGTAAGGCGTGTGTTTGGTTGATGTTTATGCGATTGCTTGATTCTAGAGCCTCCCATATGATGATGTAGGAGGCTCTAATCTCTACTTTTCGTTTCTAAGCTCTTTACTAATTGTGTTATCACTAGAGGTGAAATTGCTGTATTTGGATCCCTCTATTATTATAGATCCACCCCATTCCCTGAATCTCCTTAAACAAATAATCATTGGATTAATATTAATATCTCCATACTCCCTTTTAATATGTCAACTCCGACAATAGCCTGACCAATAACTAAATAATTGTTTACTCAAAAAAAGAACTGTTCACCATAGAACAGCCCTCTTAATACCACTTAAATGATATCGATTGCATCCTTAATAGACTTTGCTCCAGTCACTACCTGAAATTCCTTACCAATCGTTTTCTCATTTTCTAGACTCGCAACAATGACACTTGCTACATCTTCTCTAGGAATTTCATTTCTTTCCACTTCAGTTGCTGCCTCTACTTTTTTGGTTCCTTTATCATTTGTTAACCTACCAGGATGTATAATCGTATAATCTAAATCAGTTCGCTTAAGCCATTCATCTGCATAATGCTTTGCTGCTACATATGGCGCAAAGGACGATGAAGCATCCTGAATCGCTGCACGGGTCGTGTCAAACGAACTAATCATGATAAATCGCTTCACACCAGCTATTTTTGCTGCCTCAACTGTTTTAACGGCACCATCCAAATCCACCATAATGGTTTTGTCTTTTCCTGTATGCGGACCAGAACCCGCTACGAATACGATTGCATCGACTCCTTCAGCAGCCTTTGCAATCGCTTCGGTGTCTTGCTCCAGATCGGCCACTACCGTTTCTGCACCCAAATTTTCAAAAAAGGAGGCTTGCTCTTGCTTGCGGATCATTGCCTTTGCTTCTAAGCTATCATTTTCCTGAATAAATGATACAAGATGTCTTCCAATTTGGCCGTTTGCCCCTACTACAAGAATTTTCAATTTATCCATCCTTTCTTTGTAAACCTAGCTATTGTGATTCTCTTATCCCTATCATAAAGGGATAAGAAGGAAGTTGTCTAGATTTACCGTTCAAAATAAGCATGGGGCCAGCCATTTTTTATGTTTTACAAGATTCACTTTGTGATAACATATTGGCTACTTTATAATTGATTTGGACTTATTATGTATTTTTGTAATGCTAAAATATACACTAAAATCCCCTGCGCAGGAACCATTCCAAAATCAAGCACATTTGACTATATTCTTTCCCCTTTTAATGCTAAAATGAATTTGTAAAGGATGCTTCCTTCCTTTACTTTCTAATGCATATTAAATGCTAAGCTGAAAAAGCTAGCACTATAACGATAGAGGAGTGGAATGATGAATCAAAAACAATTTGAAAAAATCAAAAATGGAAAAGGCTTTATTGCTGCTCTCGATCAAAGTGGTGGCAGTACACCAAAAGCACTGGCTGCTTACGGTATCTCAGAAGATGCGTATGCAAACAAGGATGAAATGTTTGACTTAGTGCATGAAATGCGTACACGTATTATTACATCACCTGCTTTTGATTCAGATTTTATTTTAGGTGCTATTCTTTTTGAACAAACAATGGATCGCGAAATTGAAGGTCTGTACACAGGCGATTATTTGGCTGAAAAGAAAGGGGTTGTCCCTTTTCTAAAAGTGGATAAAGGACTTGCTGAGGTGTCCAATGGTGTTCAAATGATGAAGCCGATTAATGACTTGGACGAAACACTTAAACGTGCAAACGAACGTCATATCTTTGGTACAAAAATGCGTTCGGTCATCAAAGAAGCCAACGAGGAAGGCATTCAAGCTGTGGTTGATCAGCAATTCGAAATCGGTAAACAAATCCTAGCAGCAGAACTTGTTCCAATTATAGAACCAGAAGTTGATATTCATAGCCCTGAAAAAGAAAAATGTGAAGACTTATTAAAAGCAGAGATTCTAAAACATCTGAATCACTTAGGTGAAAATGAAGATGTCATGTTAAAATTAACCATTCCTACGAAAACAAACTTATACAAAGAGCTCATTGATCATCCAAAAGTGATTCGTGTCGTAGCACTTTCCGGTGGTTACTCCACGGACGAAGCGAATGCAAAGCTAAAAGAAAATAATGGCCTCATCGCTAGCTTCTCTAGAGCTTTAAGCCAAGATTTAAATGTTAACCAAACAGATGAAGAATTTAATACTGCGCTTCAAAAAGCAGTTAAATCCATTTATGAGGCTTCAATTTAAGGTGCGTAGTTATAAAAGGTCTTCCATGTACGGAGACAATTGAATATCTATTTGCATTGTGAAAAAGAGCGAACGGTTTTATTGTCCGTTTGCTCTTTCTCATTGTAAATGATCTTTAACAGTTCCCAGCTTCGTTCTACCTTCTATCAATCGTTTTGAATCATGAAGTACACAGGTACTCTACGACTGTCTAAAGTTCCTCCATCATTACGATTTTTTTGACCAGGAAAAACTGCCGCCGAAAACATCGCGCACATCATGGATAACGACAAAAGCTTTATCGTCAACAGAATTAATAATACGCTTGAGTTTCAAGAGCTGATATTTGCTAATGATGATATAGGACATATCAGCTTCTTCTTTTAAATATCCCCCGTAGCCTTTAAACACCGTGGCACTTGTATTCATTTGTTGCATAACGACATCCGTGATTTCAGGAGCACGGGCAGAGATTACACTGACTGCTTTTCGAGAGTCAAGTCCTTCCATAACGACATCTGTTGACTTTTTGCCAATGAATAATAGAATAATCGTATACATCGTATTTAATGGACCGATGATAAATAGACCGGATAACACAACACAAGCATCAAGCGTAAAATTCGTCCGTGTCAAATCCCAATCCAGGTTGTGATGGAGCATTCGGGCAATCACACTCGTTCCACCCATGGAACTGCCCGTACGAAAAATCAAACCTGTGCCGACACCACTAAAAAAACCGGCAAATATAGCGGAGACGAGCGGGTCGCCAAGTGGTTCCACACTGCTTTCGGTTATATAAATGAAAAAAGAAATGAGTGGTGCGGTGAGCACTGTCAGAAGTATGTTGCGTTTAGGCAAAACGCGATAACCAATCAATAGAACAATGGATGCTAAAGTAAAGTTCACAATGCCAGGTGACCAGCCGAAAGCATAGTGCAGGATGACAGATGCCCCCGCCAGACCACCATCAGCCAGGTTGTTTGGGATAACTAAGAAGGTTAGCGCTAATGCATATAACAGTGACCCAATGGTAATAAATGTAATGTCCTTTAATAATTTCCCCATCTCTCGCAGCCCCTCTCCTTTATAATTTTCATCGTTAGCCGGCTTATTCATTCTTTGTGAAGAAAATAAAACATGATCATTTTATCTTTCCGGTTGATGTTAGTTGAGCTAACTTAGGATGATTTTACAGTGCAATGTTATGATACGCAAGTTTTTTAGAGCGGGATATGTACTAACTTTATCTAGGACTATTTATAATGCGGTTCAACGCATCTTTTTAACTGGCGTCTTTGACAGTGAAAACGTTTACCGCTCGCAAGGACGAAAAAAGACTCCTCACAAAAGTGAGAAGTCCTTTTAATAGAATAGCAGAGCTTGAATGCTGTAATAGTAATATAGGTTTATTCTTATGATATGCCTTACTCTGCTGTTTGTAAGTTTTCGCTCAGACCAAGCGCTCGTGCTGTTGTAGTATGAATTTCTTGAATAAGTGCTGGATTGTCTACTAATGACTTACCATAAGATGGAATTATTTCTTTTATTTTCGGCTCCCATGCTTCCATATATTGTGGGAAGCATCTGTTGAGCAAATCAAGCATAACGTGAACAGCAGTAGATGCACCTGGAGAAGCGCCAAGCAATGCAGCGACTGAACCTTCAGCCCCTGTAATAAGCTCTGTACCAAATTGAAGTGTACCTTTTCCTGCTTCCGTATCTTTAATAACTTGTACACGTTGTCCCGCAACGACGGTACCCCAATCTTCACTTTTAGCGTTTGGAATGAATTCCCGCAACTCTTCAATCCGTTGCTCTTTTGATAACATAAGCTGCTGGACCAAGTATTTGGTTAATGGAATATTTTTTGCTCCTGACGCTAACATGGTGAAAACATTATTTGGTTTCACAGACCCTAATAAGTCCATATTGGAACCTGCTTTTAGAAATTTTGGTGAAAATCCGGCAAAAGGTCCAAAAAGTAATGTTTTTTTGCCATCAATATATCGTGTGTCAAGATGCGGAACAGACATTGGCGGCGCACCAACTTTAGCCTTACCGTATACTTTTGCATGGTGTTGCTCTGCTACTTCTGGATTATTACATACCAGGAATAATCCGCTTACAGGGAATCCGCCAATATGCTTACTTTCTGGAATTTCTGTTTTTTGCAGTAATGGCAGGGCTCCTCCACCAGCACCGACAAAGACGAATTTTGCAGTATGATATTCAAGGGTACCGCGTTCAAAATTCCGTACTTTCACTTCCCAAGAGCCGTCCTCCGTACGTTTGATATCCTCCACCGTATGATTGTACCTGATACTAACATCTTGACTCTTTAAGTGATCTAACAATTTACGCGTCAATGCTCCAAAGTTAACATCCGTTCCAGCATCCATTTTTGTTGCTGCCATTGATCCATTTGACGTGCGGCCTTCCATAATAAGCGGAATCCATTCCTTCAGTTTTTCCGGATCTTCCGAAAATTCCATGCCTTGGAAGAGGGGATTTTTGGACAGTACTTCAAAGCGTTTTTTCAAAAACGCTACATTATCTTCCCCGTGCACCAAACTCATATGAGGCAACGGCCTGATAAAATCCTGCGGGTTACTCATCTGTCGACTGTTTACAAGATATGACCAGAATTGCTTTGACAGCTGAAATTGTTCGTTAATTTTTAGGGCTTTGCTAATGTCGATCGACCCATCCGGTTTTTCGGGTGTGTAGTTAAGCTCACACAATGCAGAATGTCCTGTTCCTGCATTATTCCACTCATTAGAGCTTTCCTCCCCTGCTTTGTCAAGCTTTTCAAATACCGTAATCTTCCAATCTGGTGCCAATTCCTTTAGCAAAGATCCCAAAGTCGCGCTCATGATCCCAGCGCCAATTAAGATAACGTCTGATGTCGTATGTCTGTTACTCATAATTACCTTCCTTACGATAAGATTTGCAGAAAGGATGCAACTGTTCTTGCTCATTCCTTAACAAGTCAGAACACAAGCCAGTTACACATCTTTTCTTTATTATTTAGAACCTACTTTATAATATATCATTTTCTGATAAAACGTTCATTTCCTATTATACACCCAAAGCTGTCCGAAAAACAGGGGGGACAGGTGTTCAGTCTTGGGAAAATAAATTTAACAGAAGTAAGACTCTTTTTATTTTAATAAGAGGTTACAGATTTTTTTGCAGCTATTTATGGTAAGGTTCACCGTACCGGTTTGTAGGGTAAAATAGGTAGAAAATATAAACACAAAAAAGGGTAGCTATCGCTTATGACGGCTACCCTTTCTATTCTTCTGCTGGATGTTTTTCTATGAACCTAGAAAGATCCGTATCGAATTTTAAAGACTTTACTTTTGCATCAATTAATTCTAAGATACTATGTCCATCCAAGATAGAGTTAAAATCTTTTATATTAAAATCTAGTATATAAACCTTTTTATTGATATCCTCTCTTCTAAGATACAGTTTCTTAACTAAACCCGTTGCATCTTTCCATCCATCACCTGTAATTCCGTGATAAGAAAATATCAATCCTATTTGAGAGTTAGTAGACTCTATTAATGAATAAAGTTTACCTATCCATGTAACACCAATTTTACCCTGATAATTTTTACACTCTGATAAGAAATGCTCTCCTGGTAAATTAAGTAAACCTTCATTTTTGAAATAATTACCTTTGGAGTTTAATATCAATAACTGATCAATTTCATTTGTACTATTACGCAAATTTTGATGAACTTCAAAAACTGCAGATCGGGCTAGCAAAAATCCCACTAAGCTTTCTAATGATTTTCCCTTTTCAACTGTACTAAAATTATTAGACTCATCATGGGTTTCATTAAATCTTGCTAGATATTCCTTATACTGAGACATCTCTTTTTCGTCTAATCTCGTTATTTCTTTATAACGTTTTTCATTTGTATCAAACACTTGTAATAGCAATTCTTTTGGTGTATATCCCGGTTTATTTGACATATTTCACCTTATATATAGCTATACTATTATCTATAGGAGTAAGTTCCTCTCCACAGCTCTCACAGAAGATCTCCTCAGGAATCTGACCTATAGTTTGAAAGATATCACCGGTAAATTGATTACACGAAAAACAATACATCTCATAATTAAGAGACAAATGACCGTCCTCTTTAATTTTCTCCAACAAGGAATAAGTTTCTTTCATTGAGATATTTAATTTCCTTATTAGTACTCCAGGATAAATTATATCCTTTTCATTATACATGGATAGTATTGATAACAATTCCTCAGTTTTTTCATTACTGAGTTTTGCCTTCGCTTTCAAGATCTCCCTTATGCTTGATAATGTACTCTGTAACATTATTCATCCTCTCCATTTCTGTTTGGAGTCCATAATATTGAAGTAGAGTATACCCCTGATTCATATAGTTATGATTGAACTTTACAACAGTTCCTTTTGAATTTGAATCCTTCCAAACTAATGAAATCCACGGTAGGTCAGATGTTTCTTCAGTCTCTAGAATGAAATTCTCGATTAAATTTTTAATTTCATGGTTTTCATTAAATAACTCTTCATTTGCTTTAATGAGTTCCTTTAATTCTCCCAAGAGCGGTAAGACATAATTTTCATTAACACCTGTATCTAAAACTGCTTTTCCTCCGCTTTTTAGACTCATTGCCTGAGAATGTACATTAACATCTTCTTCATCTAAGTTACATATATACTCAATAATTGGAGGAAGGTTAATATCGTCTAATTCACAACTCAAATTCTCATTAAACCACTCTAACACAAATTGGATTTGTTTGTGATAAAAATATTCATCTTGCTTAAAATAACCTTTAATTGGATCGAATCGAATTTCAAGGACATCTAATGTTTTATAATATATTGCAAGTATTGGATACTTTATTTGTTTTTTTGCACCATTAGAAGGGAGGTATCCAGTGAATAGCTTACTGAATTTCAAAATAACTACATTATCATCTATATCAGTCTTTGTCGGTATTACTTCGATGTCTTTATCAGGATCAAATAGCTTATCAAATCCATGCCCTTCATCATCAAAGTCTTGCATTAGCTTATTTTCTAAGAGTTGATTAATTTCATCTTCTTCAAAGTTGCTAACCGAGAAGACCACTGCATACTTGTATGATTTTCGGAATTCTGTTTTTTCAATATAGCCAATTGCTTTTTGGTTTTCTTGTATTGCTCTCGGCAATTTTTCATCATCAGGAACATCAACCAAATTGACTATATTTTGATCATCGAATAAAGTTGCATTTTGATTACTTTTTAAATGTACAATTCTGTCCCTCTCTAATTCTTTTAGGATTTTTCTTTGGGCGTATTTAGGGTAAGTTTCTTTTATTGTAGTAGTTAAAAATTCATTATATTGTTCTAGATTATCTATCAATTAATTCTACCCACTTTCAATAATATTAAAACAAAAGTACTACATTTGCACATAATACAATTTAGATAATTAATTAATATGTATTATTCGACAAAAAATTAAAAAACCCTTTATTTATTTAATAAAAACGTATCTTTTTACCCTTGACGCAAATATTTGAAATAAGATAATATATCTACAGTTCAATCATCATAATCACTGATTGCACTGCAGATAATAGATCAATACTTATTCTACAGTAAATGACACTAATTATATTTTAATTGATATCTATCTCTTTCACCCTTCATAATTCTTTATCTAAGACCATAATGATGCATGGAGAGCTTGCTTGCAGTTGATTGTATTAAACTTTTTGCTTTTATATCTTCAATTATTTTCGTTATTTTCTCTTCCTTAATGCCATCCATATCGTCCGTTGTAATAAGATGATTACATAAGCCCAGTTTTTCATAGTCTTCTTTCCTTATATGCCAGTTATTTACATAGGATCTGTTATCCAACATTCCAAGATGTTCCCAATAATAAGTGGTACCATCGGCAAGGTGTATAGTAAAATCTGGTTTAATGTCGTATTCCTTGTGTGGCAACTCTAGTTTCTCTTCATATTTGAAGGTAAGACCACTTTTTTCTAACGACTTATAAATGATGTATTCCACTTTAGACTTTACATAGTCTCCTTTTTTAGGTTGAAACTTTTTATTTACATCTTCAGGAACATTAAAAATTGATGTGTGCCTGTTATCTATTGCTGAACGGCTCTTAGCAGTTAATAATAAACTTTCTTCTCCATCTTCCTGAACAAATAAAAACAATTTTTTTCTTGCCCTAGTTAACCCGGTGTATACAAGTTCTTTCGAAAGTAATCCGTATTTCCTTGGCAAGATAAAGAATAAATAATCAAAATCACTTCCCTGTGATTTGTGAACAGAGATTGCATAGGCAAGATCAAAATTTTCTTCATCATCAATATAATAAAGTGGCTTTTCTAACTCTTTAAAGAAATAGCGTTTTTTCCACCCTCTATCATGGAATGTAACCAAACCTATAGAACCGTTTGATAGGGTTAGTTTTCTATTTTTATACCAATTATTTAAACGAATAATTTTATCACCATTAACAAATGAAGAAGGAGGCCAATATATTGGGTTTTCTTTTCTCCAATTAGTCTGGATAAATTTATTCATGGAAAGAGTACCATAATGCCCTGCACGATATGGACTTATTATCTGTAAATGATCTAAACTTATTGTTTTTGGGTTATTTTTCTGAACATATCCTGAATCGAGATACAATCCAAAGTCACTATTCATCGCTGATGAACGAGCCTCGTCTTCCTTAACAAGAATTGACTCCAAGGATTGTTGGATGACTAGTTTAAGCTCCTCTTGGGTTTTCCATTTTCTAACAGCTAATGTATCTGACTCAAACTTATCATGGTCAACCTCTTCAAGGATTTCCTCATAAAATTTCCCATTATCTGTGTAAATTTCTGCTAGTTCTAAATTTCTGTTAGCTTGGTTATTGCGATTTTGTGCTACCATTCGACAATTACTTTGTAACCTTATAAAGTGTTCCTGCTTCAAAGATGTATTATCGAAAATATAATCAATAAAATCACGGAATGGTTTTCCGAAACCAATAGGTGGTAATTGAAAAGGGTCACCTACTAATATGACTCTTTTTACTTTTTCAAGGCGAATAATTGAGAATAATAATGTTAATTTAAATAGGTCAATCATTGAAGATTCATCAATAATGATATTTTCTACATCAACCTTATCTTCTTCTCTAATTAAGAAAATCCGTGAATAGTCATCATTAATGATTATGTCCCCAAATTGGTGCTGAAATATAAATCGATCGATTGTCTGTGGACTTACCCGGAGATCTGGAAAAGAATTCTTAATCTTCTCATCCAACCTAAGTGCTGCTTTCCCTGTCGGTGCAAGGACTACGGTTTGTTCACCAAGTTTATGTGCTAAGGTATAGATAATATTTGTTGTTTCTTGGGTTTTGCCAGAACCTGCTTTTCCCGTTAGTAGATACAAAGATTTTTTAAACACATAATTGTAAAGTTTATTTCTTTCATTCCTAAATAATTCTTCATTAACACCCTTTAACTTCTCTATACTCTCTTCTATATAGGACTTAAAATCTAAATTAACTTGATGGTTCACTCTACTAGTTAAATCATTAAATACAACTTTAAGCAGCTTCTCTGCTTTCTTTGTTTCAAGTAAATAGTAGTAATAGATATCTTCGGCTTTTTCCACATATAATCTTTCTATAAAGTGATCTCTATAATCTTGATCTAGTTTTAATATGGATTGTTCATCAAGCTTGATATCATTTTTATAAAATAGTGGATATTGCTTTAATGCTTCAACTATGTTGATGGCACTATCATAACAATCACCGTTCTTTTCACCAATCCTATTTAAGTGATGGATAATCACTGCTCTTAGTCGCTCTGGACTATCAAAATTTATATTTTGTAACTTTCTATCACGCTTTACAAATTTTTTATCAGGAATAAGGCCTATATCAATTTTATATAAATCAATAGGCTCGTCTTGTAAGTCTGGTTCATCTAAGTCATTTTCATCTGCAATGTACTGTTCATATAACAAATATGGATTGTTTGCTAGACCTAAAACAGATTCTTTTTGATCTAATATTTTGTTAATTTGATAGTATGTTAGTTGTAGTAATGACAATGTCTTTATTAGGTTTATGTTTTTCCTAAATAACCGTTGATCATAAACATCAAATAACTCATCACTATACCCTTCTAATTCCTCTGGAACTTCATCCTCTTCCAAACTAGTAAGTAACTTTTGTAAACCCTTATTTTCTTCTACCCAATTAACAACTTTATTTATTGCATTGCTTTCCATATCGAAGTAGTTAAAAATGTGTTTTAGAGATGGATATAGCCCTCTTTTTTTCCATGTCATTTGAATTAAATTGTTTATCTTTTCCAACTGGATCGCCGTCTGTTCAGAATCTGCTATAAAGCCATGCTCTTGTATCTTTAGAATTGATTTTCTCATCTTATAAAGTAAGTACAAACATTTATCATCATCGATATCCATTGCAACATATTTGAATGAAGAAATTATTGCTGGCTCATCAATCGTCACCTTCATATCGTTCAGCTTCTCTTCATCATCCGGATTTTCCTCAACATATTTCAAATAATCTTTATATGGGAGTAATACACCGTGTTCTTCGAAAAGATGAGAAAACTGAAGTGCCCAGTTAATGCTAGGGAAGTATTTCATATTATCATTCTTTGCTCGCCAAGAAGCTAACTCTTCTTCGGTAAAAGGGAAATGTGATGGAACAGGTTTATCAGCAATAACGGAGCACCCCAATAGTAAATACTGCATATCATCTCCCGAAACAGGATTATCGTAGTTAGAATAAAAGAAGATAATCGACTTTTTCGACTCAAACTTGTTTAAGAAGTTTTCAACTCGCGTTTCTAAATCGGGAGGGTAATTTCCATACAAATCTTTATTTTTCTTGCTATGAACAAATGACAGTTTAAAAGGCCAAGTAAAAATAGAATATGGTTTAACCGTTTCCTTTATGGTCTGATTGATACCATGAAAGGCATGACTATGTCTTATATCAAATGTGTTTTTTGAAAAGGCATTGATAGACCAGTAACAAGGTACAGTATAATTAGTTGAAATCTCCTGGACTTCCTCACCCTTATGTTCCATTTCTAATGCGGTATCTCGATTTGTAGCTATACGATCGGCTAATAATGAATGAGTGCCTACACAATATGTATTCGCTTCAGGATTTAGACATATTCGTCCATTCCAATTATTATCATGCCAAGCCATTCTTACAGTAAGATGCATGTAGCGTCCTCCTATACTTATATTTTCCTTTTTACATGTCAAGCAACTACTCTCTTCTTAAAATTAAAAATTTCCATACAGGGCACGGTTCGCCCACTTCTACCGGAGAAAGAAGATACAAGCCCGTTTCTCTTTATCATATATGGTTAAAACAGCACTTGAAATATCAGTTACAAAAGGGTAATACAACTTCTATTTTTCTGATACTAACTCTTCAACCTCAAGAGACTCTACTGAATCGGTTTGTGCATCTTTTATCCATATTTCTGACGGTAATACAGTTTTCGATGGTTCACCAAATTCTTCCCCATCTATTATTACTTCCATAGGAATAGCGAAAGAGTCGCCAACTATTAATGCCACACCTGTTCTTAAAAAGGATAGTCTATTTAATTGGCCATCGTTTAAATATGGAATACTTTTTCTCATTTGATCTAGATCTATATTATTTCGTATTCTATGTAAAATAAAATTATTACATTGTGATAATACTGTTTTAGAAAGTTCTCCTGGCCTTTGGCTAGATAAAATTAAGAAAACACCAAACTTCCTCCCCTCCTTTGCAACCGTTCTAAACATCTTAGAGTAATCTACAATATTATCCTCATACTTTTCTGATATATATTTATGAGCTTCATCAAATATGAAATTATAGCTTTTAGTAATTCTTCCCGTTTCTAATTTATAGTCAAGTTGTTTATTAAAAATATTTCTTAGTATATAACTTGTGAAAAATAATAGAACATCATCATCAATAAAAGAGCAATCGAATACTGTAAAAGTCTTTTTAGTTAACAACATGTCTTCCAATTCTGCTTGTCTAGTAAAATCCACGGAAAAAAGGTTATCAGAGTATGTAGCGTCTAAGCTGTCTATTCGCGTCATTAAGGTTGAGCAAAAAGTTCTTATTTGACTATTGCCCTTAGCTTCCTCTAAAAGCAGCACTAAATCCACTGCTAATTTTAAATCTTTAATAGTCTTAGTTTTACATTCAGTTACTTCTAAACAACTAATCAAATATGAGTGCACATCTTCATATTCATAACCCGTTTTACCTTTAACATAAGCTTTAACTTCGCTTCTAAATTGTTCATCATAAGTTTGTGGTCTGAAATTTCCATACTGGGCATCATAATAAGTTAGACATTCATTAATTTTTTCCGAATCTATCCCTTCCAATAAACCTTTTATTTTAGCTCTTTTAGGAACAGCATCGGTTGACTGGTTATTAAACAATTCCAATGCACAATAAGCTTTAATCCATAAAACATCATTATCATTTGAAGCGAGATGATTGGCTAATTTTAATGCATTTAGTAAAACAGGCCTTTGTGTAGCGTGCGAAGGTTGGAGTAAATTAAACCAATCCTCTATTGTTAAATTCTCTAGATTTATAGAAATATCATTTATTTTCTTTGAATTTGTCATCCCTGATGGTAACTCTGTATATTCACCATGAACATCAAAAATAATGAAATTTGCTTTAGAAATATCAATCTTCGGATTCCTCTTGAGTTCCGCTATCTCATTTAGTAGTTTTCTAACTGTAGTAGATTTACCAGAACCAGTATTTCCTAGCACACTCATATGATTGGTTAAAATACTATCTACGCTAATCTTAGGAATTATATCTTGAGTGGATAGTTTTCCTAGCATAATCGACATTTTGTTATCGGATAACAGTAACATGGTGTTTATATCATTAACATTAGTTAAATAAGCCTCCTCTCCAATAACGGGAAACGTAGACAAACCATACTCAAAACTATCATGTAATATTTCTCCGACAGGTGCAGCTTCGAAATAAGCTTTTTGGCTGAATTTTGACTGTTCTTCCTCATTTAAAGGCTTTTCTTGTTCATACAATCCGATAATTTGGTATATATACTTGTTAGATCCGCTCTTATATATTGTTACGAAATCGTTTAATCCATTTAATGTATACAAATCCCCTAAATAATTATGCTGAATTAATGTGGTGTCAGGAACTTCTATTACAATTTTATTGAAAAAAACTTTAGTGATTACACCGAATGCATGTTTAGTCATCGATACCAACACCTTTCATATATCTAATGATGTTATCAAAATGATGTCCATCATTAAAAGAAGTGCCTTCAGAAAAACAGCCACCTATAATATGAATATTTTTTATATCTTTATGTTTATCGCAAAAAGCTTTTATTTTATCTTCACCAAGATTAGCAAAGACAATTAAAGTAAAGTCCTCATTGCTTAGTGCTTGTGACATAAGCTGGTTAATATGTTGATCCGGGAAACCATAACCTAAAACTATTAAAGTACTATTAGATTTTTGAAGATTAATAGTAAATTCCCTAAATAATTCAGAATAGGGAGTTTGTTGTGTTTCAATATGTTTGTCGATTGTGGGATATATTAAAACGTTTTGTGTATCATGATTAGAATTAGACTCTTGCATCACTTTTTGAGTACCCAAATCATAAAACCAATCTATCGACCCATGAACTTTATACAATTTTACAAACTTCCGGACAATACTCCATTTATCCTTGTAACGATTCATATCATCTACTAATCTATAATTAAATTCAGAAGGGTCGAAAACTCTATTTATAGTTCCCCTGAAGCCATTAGTATATCTGATATTCAATTTTTCTAATGCTATCTCATTGAATAAATCATAGTTGGTAGTAAATATATTTACCGGTGTATAATCCTTGTTACCTCTGACGGAGAATATCTCGTTATAAAAGTCTATATACAAATCCATAACACTCTTATTTGCTTCGTAGTCAATTTTAATACTTTTAACAAGGGCATCCTTGGTCATTAAAAAATTATAATGATAATCTTTAATAGTTTCTTTTGATCCATTTGATTCCTCTAAGAATGTTATAGCAGTATTTAACCAATTTAAGTAATCCTCAATATCATCATTTTCTTCATCATTATATTTACCCATAGCGGCTTTTTTCAATTCTGGCTTTATTCCCTTAAAAGTATCTCCCATTGAAGGTATTGCAGAAAAAGAACATCCAGAACCCAACAGGAAATTTAAGTTATTAGTTAATAATTGTTTTTTTATAAAGGAACTAATTACCTTCTTTTGTTCATTAATAGACAATCCTTCTATAATATCCTGATCACCTTGATAATGATATAAGCTCTCTGGTACATGAGACATTTTTCTATTCCCCCTTAATCGTATAAATGCCTTTAATGTGTTAAAAAACCCCCTACCTAGTATTTAAGCTTAAATTACTACTATTAGGGGGTTATAAGGTATATCTAGTTGTAAATACTCAAAGTTAGACGTTTTCTTTCAATTGCTCATAACTATTAGCCACATCATACTTAACACCATTCTCAAGCGCTGCAAAGTGTTTACGACCACAAGTTATCTTTCCATCCTCACGCAATCTAAGATCTTCTTGATCTGTGCTTCCTTTTGTTTCGATGACGAAGAATAGCTTCTCTACTCCATCTTTTTCAATTAGGATAGCCCAATCGGGATTATAGTTTCCTAAAGGCGTATCAATGACAAACGACCCTGGTAGTTTAATAAATAGCTTTACATCTTCATCGTTATTAAGCTTTTCAGCAAATGCTTTTTCTGTCTCTGAATCATACTTAATATAGTTATAGACAGATTTAGCATTATCAACCTGAACAGCATTTGCTTTCATATATCCAACGAGCTCTTCATTTTCAAATAGTGATTGCTCGTAGTACTCGTGATCACCAATTCTTTCGTATTTAATACCATCAATAATAAGTTTCCGCTTTTCGCGATTAATTATTTTCATTACTGCTTCCATAAATGCTTGTGGGTTCTTTTTAAAATCCTTCAGACGTTCAGACTTTATTAATATATCCACTAGAGTTCGTCGTTTCAGATTCGTTTGCTCTTGAAGGTAGCGTAAAATATCTGGCAGTCTGCGTTCTTCCTCTAACGCCTCATATACTCGCATTGTTCGACCTTCGCCTGTAACCCCAGATTGCTCAACCTTAAGAAGAGCATTTTCTCTTTTTACCTTTCTAGATCTAAAAGGATCTAACTTTTTAATTTCTGAAACACTTTCGTTTATCAGTTTTTCACTATCCAAATCGACTGAATAAGTTGTTTTAAACTTAATCTTGTCCCACAACTGTTTAAATTCATCACCAAGCAATACTTCTTTATTTAATCCGATGTTTATTTTGTCTTTTCCATTAAATACTGGAAGCTTCTTAATCGATTTCTTAATAACCCGTTCTACATCCTCTTTAATCGATTTAAACTCTTCCGGTACATTGAATTTTTCATTTGCTAAGTCCTGCTTTAAAGATTCCTTTACTTTACCTTTTTTATCAATATAATTCTTTTCTAGTAGATATTTAAACATCTTTTCTGACTTTTCATATCCTAGTGTCTGTTCCTTATCATTTTCATCCTTATAAGTAATAGGAGCAAATACTTGCTGAGTAATATACCCAAATTTAACTCCTGTTTCTTCTTCCATTTCCTTTTGCAAGGAATCAGCAAACTCTTCATAAGATTCATTAGCAACCACAGTTAAAATATTGTCATTTTCATCATATACTCGCCGGCCCTCATTATTCACTGGTAATCGGAGACCCCGTCCAATTTTCTGACGCTTTGTAAATGTATCTTTTGTTTCAACCAACGTACAAATTTGAAATACGTTTGGGTTGTCCCATCCTTCTTTTAAAGCCGAATGAGAAAAGATAAAACGAAGTGGTGTCTCGAAACTCAATAGCTCCTCTTTCTTCTTCATAATTAGCTCAAAAAATGATTCATCATCTTTATTAGAACGAAGTGAGCCATCTTTTGTAGTTCTACTATCTTTAAAACGTCCTTTTTTATCCTGGGAGAAATATCCCCCATGAACTTCTGATACATCGAAGTTTGTAAGATAACTATCCTCTTTAAACAATGTTTGATATTTTGGAAGCTTTACCAGGCTCATGTATTCTTCTTCAAACATTTGGGCGTATTTTCCATGGCCCCAAGTACCGTCATCATTATAAGCCCGATAGTTTGCAACCTTATCGATAAAGAACAAGCTAAGTACTTTTATTCCCTTATAAACTAATTTAAGCTCTTTATCTAGATGAGTTCGAATAGTTTCCCGGATTTGGTATCTCTTTAGTAGATCGCCATCCATTCCACCAATCACATCACCTAGACCAAGTACTCTACCATTTTCGAACTCTATGGACTCATTTCCGGGGTAGCAGTCAATTCCTGCTAATACATATCCATGATATAAATCACGTTCACCTGATAATAAGAAAAGATTGTTCTTTTTGTTTGGATCTATTTGTTTACGAACACGATTAACCGTTCCATTTTTCTTTTTTTCATCTAGTTCTATGGTAGCTTTATATCCGCTTTTGTTTGCTACATTTATTAGTTTTATATATGGATCATTATAATCATCATCCGAATTTACGGAGAGTACCTCGATTTTCTTAACCAGTCGTTTCTCATAGGCATCTACTGGATCCAATTTATACATTAGGTTGTATGTTTCTCTATGGGTTGCTGAATAACGTAATTTACATAATGGATTAAGTGATGCTATTGCTTCCTTAGCCTTATCAGTATTATCTACACTTTGAGGTTCGTCGATTATAACTATTGGATTTGTTTCTTGTATAAATTCAATCGGCCGCTTCCCATTCATGGTATCCCGTTCTTGATTAATCAAGTTTTCATTTTTCTTAAACGCATCAATGTTCATTATCATAACTTCAATATTGTTACTAGTTGCATACTCTCGGACTCTTTCTAGTTTGGACGAATCATAGATAAAATAATGGCAATACTGCCCCGGATATAATTCATTAAAATGATCGGCGGTCATTTGAAATGATTTGTATACCCCTTCACGGATAGCAACACTTGGTACTACAATCACAAATTTCGAGAAACCATATTTTTTATTTAACTCAAAAATGCTACGAGTGTAGACATATGTTTTTCCTGTACCTGTTTCCATTTCTACAGTAAAATTCCAATCTTGGATGGCTGCGCTCTTTTTTAGATGGTTCTGCACTTGGATCTTTTGGATATTTTCTAATACTTCTTGTTCCGAGAGTTCGAGTTTATTTCCAATACCTAATTCAGTTTGCTGCTGCCCTAAGATATGTCCCGCACCAACAGAGAAGTTAGAAACTTTTACTGATTGTCCTTTAAAAATATCTACTATTGAATTAACTGCATCTATTTGATACTGTTGTTTATCAAATTTAATTTTCATTACGGACACCTCCTTAGATAACACGAATATCTTCCACTTTATGTCTTTTCAAAATTTGCTGTGCATTAGTTCGAACGGTGTCATCTTTAAATCCCTCGTCGTAAAATACAACACGAGCTGGATTTAATTTTGCTATTTTTTCAATGATATCTAGAGAAAGATTACGTTCCAGGCAAATTAATAGATAACCTATACCAACATCATAAACTGTTTTACCTGCAATTTCTTTTTTCTCAATAGGTGCTGTCAAATTTATTCCATACTTTAGTAACACCTCATAAACAACATCCTCTTGAGTACGACCTTCTTTAACCGGATCAATCATATCTAACAAATCTTTTTCTAAATCTAGGGATTCTTCATCCCAAACATGTAAATTCGTTTCATCTAGTTTAAAAACCCTAAAGCCAACATCTAAGTCTGAATTAGTAGATTTCCCGGTTTCACTTAATATCTGCGTCCCTGCTCTTCTAATGCGCTCTTTACCTATTTCACTTATGTTGGTTGGTTTACCAATTTCCGTCAAGAATTCAAATGCTATCTTTTGCTCTTTATCATCTATATCAATCACTTCTGGTAATTGAACCATTATAAACTTTCTCTTAGAACCTTCTTTCCTATTTATGTTCATAACTGAATGAGCTGTTGTACCTGATCCCGAGAAAAAATCTAATACTATATCATTATGATCGGTTGTGAAAGAAATTAGTTTTTCTATTATAGTAGGGGACTTAGGGTTCTGGAAAATGCCTCTACACAATAGATTCTCGAGTAATTTTGTTGAAGCACGTCCATCTTCATAAATTACTGATCTTAAAATATCTTTCACACTTTCAATTCTTTTTTTAGGTTTAATAAGTGTTGTTTCATCTTCTCCAAACATTATATCGTTGTTATTTATCATTCTAATCATTGTATCTTTTGGAAATCTAAATCCTTTTTCAGGTACCTTACATGCCTTTTTTGTAATAGGATGCAATATTTCATATTTATACCCACCAAATTTTGTGTTGGCAATATCACCATCATGAAACACACCTTTTTCATCAACATTATCGTAATGAGTTACTTGAGGTAAATTATCCTTATTCTCTCTTATCCATTGTCTCAACTCTATCTGAATTTCACTTGGATTATTACCCAATTTCTTCTTTAATTGAATATACTTTTCTTGGATTTTCTCAGCTGCCTCACTTTTAGCAAACCACTTTGGTTGCTCAGACCTATTCTTTGCATAACATAATATATATTCATGTTCAGTATTAATTTGAGTTGCATTATTATCAGTTGCTGTTTTAAAAATAAGATTACCAATAAAATTTTCTTCTCCATAAATCTCATTGCATATTTTGTATAGATTTGCATATTCCTTATCATCGATACTAATAAATATTACCCCGTCGGACTTTAGTAAATTTTTTGCGATTTTTAACCTTGGATACATCATATTTAACCAATCAGAGTGAAACCGACCGTTAGTTTCTGAATTAGACTTCATATTTTCTTTTACTCGTTCTTTATAGCTTTTTACATTATCACTAAAATCATCTTTGTACACAAAGTCTTTCCCTGTATTGTATGGGGGATCAATATAAATCATCTTTACTTTATTTCGATATGAATTTTGTAGGACACGTAAGACCTCTAGATTATCGCCTTCAATATAAAGGTTTTCTGTTGTATCCCAGTTAGAACTATCTCCTTTACAAGGGAGTAAAGTTCCTGTAGTTTGCTTCTGCGCAAGTTTAATAGCCTCAATTTTGCCATTCCATGTAAGCTCATAACGTTCTTTATCTTTTTCAACATGCTCACCAAGAGTTAACATGAACTTGTCCATATCAATTTTTCCCTCTGTAAAAATATCAGGGAATAACTCTTTCATTATTTCAATATTAGCCTTTTCTACATCTAACGTTTTTCCATCAAGCTTTTCCATTTAACACAACTCCTTAATTCGAATTAATACCCGATCTTCTTCTTGTTTATATTTTTTTATCTTCATATGAAGTTCCATCTTTTCTCCGAAGTCAAGCTGTTCCTTTTGTAACTCCTGAAGTTGATTAATATTCCTATTGGTATCCTCCAATGAATCTATTAAAGGTATTAGTTCATCTGATGACACCCCTATATTGGGATATTTTTGTATTTGCTCAATTAATGAACTCATCCTAATAGCAGAATTCACACTATCGTAAAAACTATAAAGATTACTATACGATAAGTTGTTAAAATTGATCCTACCTATAAAGCGTTGAACCGCTTCACCTTCATCCGTTAAATTAATCCAAGGTGAATTAGTAACATTTTCTACAACTACCTTAGTTTCATCATTTTGATTAAGCCTTTTGTGAGCTGTACTAACACTGAGATTCTCATTATCATCTGTTGCTAAAACTACAATTGGATTGGGCATAACTTTATGAAAAATATTTATCATTCTTTCAAATCGCTTTGTAGATTTAAACGATGCTAATAGCCAATAAATCTCTTCATAGCGCCTATCACTATTAACAAACTTTGGTACATTTAGTGTGTCCTGTTTACAGATGCTAAGCAAATAGATGCTCTCTATTTCAGTTGTAAATAACTCTTTTTCAGCAGCCTTTAATTGCCCTTGTTCATGAAATTGCTTTTTTGCTATTTTACGATTAAAGATTGTTTTTTGGGGCATTTGAAAAAAGCTAATTATTTGATCACGCACTAACTCACCTACTTTACAATGAGATATGAAACCAATTCAAAATCTTCTACTCTTTGCGTCGTGTCATAGGATAGGGATGATTCTCCTATACTAAATAATGAGGCCATTCCAATTTCCTCATTTTTACCAATGATGAAATCTATAGCTGAAGATAACATGGACTGGTATTTTTCCATATCAGAGTTATCATCGGTTTCCTGCTCGAAGTTATTTATTAGTTCTGGGAATACTTCGTTTTGACCAAGGCATAGCTTTCGGTATAAATCTAATATTTGTTTACTCTTTACATGACTAAATGAAATACGTTCATTTTCATCAATATAAATTAAATAATATGGTTCTAAAGCACTTTGATCCTGTATAACTGCCTTCTGATTAATCTGACGAAGGCAAAAAATGATTCCGGGATTAATATCAGATTCAGATTCTGCACCACCTGATGCTATTGCATATAATCCTAATGGAGCTTTCTCAATTACCTCTCTGTGATTTTCCATATATTCCACTAAATCCATTTTAAAATCATTTAGGGTTAGATCTGTAATTGAAAGTCCACCTGACATTTCTTCTAAGTCAATTACTTCCTCTTGAAGTTGTTCAAGCTGCTTTCGGCGGTATTCAAGGTCGTTCATTTTTTCGCCTTTGTAATCAATAACATTTTCTTCCCCTGTTGCAGATATATCAACAAGTGCCATACGCCCTGTTACACGTGCTTCCAAGTTTATATACTCATCCAGTTCCATATTCGGCCAAAAGTTTACTAACTGTATTTTATCGTTTATAGACCCAAGACGATCAATTCGTCCAAAACGTTGAATTATGCGTACAGGATTCCAATGTATATCATAGTTAACTAGATAATCACAATCTTGTAAATTTTGACCTTCTGAAATACAATCGGTAGCAATTAATATATCTGTTTCTTCCGTTGCATCAGGATAAAGTGCCTCTCGCCCTTTTGATTGTGGTGAGAAATGTGTTAAAACTGCATTCAGATCTTTTGTCTTAACACCTTTCATCGTAGTTTTATTGCTGCCAGAACCCGTAACTAACGCAGAATGTACCTTTAAATTATTTTGTACCCAGTCTGCTATATTCTCATATAAATAATTTGCTGTATCTGCAAATGCTGTAAAGATAATTATTTTTTTGTTCTGTCTGTTAATTGGATTTTGAATTTTATTTGCTATATGTCTCTTTAAATATTGCAATTTTTCATCACGGTTTGGTTGAACTTTAGCCGCTTCTAATATTATTTGCTCTAAATACGTCTTATCGTCTTCAAGTGCTTGTCTCCATTTAATACGATCCATATCCTGTATTAATACTTTTACCTTTGAACCTATCAGCATATCTTCAATTTCATCGTCTTCAATGTTTATATCGCTAATATTCAAAGAGCTATCTGTATATTCTTTGTAATGATCTAACTTGTATATAAGATCGTCAATTCTATGAAGTAATGATGCGATAGTCTTACCAAATGAATATATGGAACTTTCCATTCGCTTTAATAGATTAACACGCATCAGGTTTATTAAACTTAGTTCACGATCTAATTGAGTTAAAACCGATTTATTACTTATTACAGTATCGTATTTCTTACTATATTCAGCCCTTTTCTCGGGTAAAAGATATCGTAATGGTGCATAGGCACTAAGATTCAATCTATTAATATTTTTGTTTACTTCCTCCAATGGAGGGAACTCATATAGATTGTCAATCGGCGCATGTTCATTAATTGGTTTTAAACGTTTAGGGAATTTACCTATTTCTTTTAAATCATAGTATTTTTCAACGTGTTTCCTAGAACGAGCTATGGTTAATGAATCCAGGAGTTTAAAATAATCACTATTCAACATTTCTAATAATCTATCTGTATTGCGTTCTTCGTCCTCCAGTTTCAGCCACTTATTAAATGCTGTTTGTGCTCTGCGTAGAGATGTTTCAATACTATGAATGCCTACATTTTCCAGCGCATCATCTTTTCCTTCTGTTATGAAGGCTACTTGGTTTTTCAAATCTTTCATTCGGTTATTTACTGGAGTTGCTGATAACATTAGAGCTTTTGTTTTTACACCTGCTTTAATTACTTTGTTCATTAATCTTTGATAGCGTGTTTCATGATCTTTCCTTGCATCGTTGTTACGGAAGTTATGTGATTCATCGATTACAATAAGATCATAGTTACTCCAGTTGATAGTCTCTAGGTTAATATCCCCGGACATTCCATTGTAACGACTTAAATCTGTATGGTTTAGAACATCATAATTAAACCGATCAGCAGCTAAGATGTTTCTTTTATCGTTAAGTGTATAAATCGTCCAGTTTTCACGTAACTTTTTCGGTGCCAATACTAATACACGATCATTTCTTAGTTCATAATACTTAATTACCGCTAAAGCTTCGAAGGTTTTACCAAGACCAACACTATCTGCAATAATACATCCATTATGTTTTTCTAGCTTATCGATTGCACCAAGCACTCCATCTCTTTGAAATTTGTATAGTTTGTTCCATACAACTGTTTCATGAAAGCCAGTTTTTGATTTTACTATTGTATCTTCATCGAGCTCATCTAAGTAATCTCTAAATATATGGTAGAGAGTAACAAAATAAATAAACTCAGGATTATGGTCTTGGTATAGCACCTCTAATTGATTAAGTAATTCCTCTTTTACATCTTCAAGTTGATTCTTATCTTTCCAATAAGTATCAAACCATTGAATGTACTGCTCAGTCATTGTTTTTTCATCTGTAAACGTAGTAAGAGCGGGTTCATTTGAATAAGTAAACCCAAGAGTACTACTCCGGAAATTTGAACTACCAAACATGGTAAATGAATCATGTCTAGAATTCTGCACATTTATCATATTCATAGTTGGAACTGAAGTTTTAAATGATTTTACTTCTACTTTTTCGCGGATCCACTGAGCACACTCTTTTGCAATCTTACTCTGAGTTAGAAGGTTTCTAAATCCTGCTTCGTCTTCAAATCCTGAAAGACCCCGTTCCCTCTCTAGTTGATTAGTATTTTGTTTATTGTCATGAGGTATCTCGGTAAATGAAGGCTCAGTAAATAGAAATTTCACATGATCTACTTTTGATAATTCTTTTTTTAATGCATTAAATGCATAGATTGTAAAGTAAGCAGACATGATTGATAACTTTGCGTTAGATCTAATATTTTCTTTGATAGTTTCACCAATTGATCCCATTTTCTTATTATCTAGTAGCTTTTGCATGACTATATCCCCTCAGAGTACATTATTATCTTTTATACTATCAATTTTGCTAAGTATATTAGTTACAATATTTAACCTTCTTTTTCCGCACTGTTGAAGAATAATTGTGGTGTATTTCCCGTTTTTCATAAACTTATCATTGTTGGTCTTATATAACTGATGAATTAATTCAGTCATCTGGCTCTCATTAATCCCATCTTCCCAGTATTTATCTATTATTTGGTTAATAGTGGATGCTAGATCCCTTTGTGTTCTTTGATACAACTTAACTTCCACTTTGAAGTTCACCTACTCTTACTTTTTTTATACTTTATTTTTATTCTATAGGTAGTCCATTAGTAACACAATAGAAATGGAGAAAATTACACATATTTTCCCGAAGCACCTGCACTCATATATGAAAGGGGGTACCCATCTGTTTCATGCCCCACCCCTTTATATAAACCGTTGTTTATCCAGTTGGATAGATAACGGTTTTTTTGCATTACAGAGACGACATGCGTGGTGAGAGGAGCGCACTATGAAAGGAGGAATGGAGATGAACAACTCATTGATCAAGATCCTAATTGAAGCTAAGAAGCTAAACAAATGGATCCCTGCAAAGTTCCTAGTGAAGTACGACATTCAAAAGGTTAATCTATCAGAACTTGAGGATGATGGACTCATTCTGACTATGAAAAGTAAGTCAGATGGAATGGTATTGAAGTTAACACTCAAGGGTTATCACCACTTCAACAGCTAATTAGGATTATCCAATAACATTTAGGAGGAATTTTATTATGCGGAAAAACTTATGGCTTGATCATGAATTGATTAATGGGAAAAGAGTTCCTATTCCAGAGATTAAAACAATCTATCAATCGTTATTAAATGAAGATGAAAGAATTAAAAATGAGATAGTAGATGCTATTGAATGCAATGACTACGTTAGGCTATCTCATTTACTAGTTAGTAGAAATAAGATCCAAACAGCGCTAAAGGAAGTCGTGGCCTTACATGAAGATGATTTGAAAAACTATGTTTCTACTAAAGAGCGAGTTTCTTATGCACTAACCAATGCTGCTGAATCACTGGAATCAAGAGGAGAAGATGTACTTTTAAACGTTATTAAGAGCTTAGAAAATATGAATCAGTCTACACATAGTTTGGTAACTAAGTCATTAGATTTCTCATCTAAAGCATTCAGTAAAGGTAATCAAATAAATCATAAGGCAGGAAAGTTTCTTGTGAAGAAAACGTCGCAAGGACTATCAAAACTTGCAGATGCAATTAATAAAAAATCTTAATCTATTGAAAGGAGGTGAGAAACATATGAAATCAAGTATGCATTTCCAAAGTGACAATATAGTACCATTCTCTAATCATGAATCTGAAATAGTTTCACTACCTAATATTGTTGTATCGACTATCGAATCCAAACGCCGTGTACAGGAACTCCAAACGTTTGTTGAAGAGGTGATGGTGAAAGGTGTTGATTATGGTTTAGTAGATGGATTTTCAAAGCCTACATTACTTAAGCCAGGTGCCGAAAAGCTATGCGATGTATTTGGGTTCTTGAAAACAGCAGATGTCGTCAATCGTATCGAACAATGGGAATCAGGTATATTTGCTTATGAAGTGAAGATGACACTAATACGCAAAGACAATGGACTCGTTGAAGCTGAGGGCCTGGGATCATGCAATAGCAAGGAATCTTCCTTTCAGCAACAAGACCCTTATACAATCGTCAACACAGTATTGAAGATGGCAAAAAAGAGAGCGTTGATAGACGCAGTTCTATCTGCAACACGTTCAAGTGGTATCTTCACTCAGGACATTGAAGATTTTCCGCAAGCAAAAACTAAGGCAAGTAAAGGAGGTGGTGAACAAGCAACAAAGGCTCAATTACAGAAGATTTTCCGTATCGTCGACGAAATGGATATGCCAACAGATGTTGCAAAAGAATTGATGAAGATGACTTTTAGTGTTGAGCGTAGTACACAGCTAACCAAGAAGCAGGCATCAGACTTTATCCAAGATTTACTGGTGCTGAAGGAGGTGAGGACTATGGATGGTCAAAACAATATTGATTAAAAGCACATGGATTGCAGATGCGGTCGATGTGCTTTCTTTTGCACAAAAATAGATGAGCTCATCGGCACATGAACTCATCTAAAAGTGTCACTCAACAACAGCATATTGCAGAAAATGTATTAACTCAATTGGGAGGGACGATATCGTCTCTCCTTTTTTAATTCAATCAAACAATTAATGGAGGAATTTAATATGAACAATTCAATCGATAAAATCACTTTTAGAAATCTATTAGCAACAACAACTCGTGAAAAGGAAGATAGTTATGTAGTGAATGAACTATTCAGCCGCTTCCCATCCATTCAGGAGTTATTAGCTGTAACTGAGAATGAATTGCTACAAATCAAAGGTATTGGGAAAGTAAAGGCCAAACAAATCATTGCTGCTTTACAACTTGCCCGCATGAACCCTTGCCCAGTCGAACAAAGATTTACAATTCGCTCACCTGAAGATGCTTATGATTACCTAAAAGATATGCAATATTTGCAGCAGGAGCATTTTGTGGTTCTGGGCTTAAACACAAAAAACCAGATAGTCTTCCGTGAGACAGTATTTGTTGGCTCATTAAATGCTAGTATCGTACATCCGCGTGAAGTGTTCAATCATTTAGTACGCCGTAGCTGTGCAAGTGCAATTGTGGGGCATAACCACCCTAGTGGAGACGTTTCACCAAGTATGGAAGACATTAATGTAACAAAACGCTTAGGCGAGGCTGGGAAGATGATGGGTATCGAGATTTTGGATCATATCATCGTCGGTCATGAAAAGTATACTAGTTTGAAAGAAAAAGGATATCTATAAAAAAATTTTTCAAGAAAGTCAGTGAAGGTGCTAGAGATAGCGCCAACACTGGCTTTTCTCTTATTATTCTCAATTTATGGGCTAAAGATGGAAATAGTCAGCACTTTTCTCGTAGGTACCTCTTTGTAATTTAACCTTAAACCTTGAATTATAAGGGTTTTCTAAGGATTTTGTATAAATATTAAAATCTGCTAAAAAACCAAAATAGCCATTCACTATGTATTAATCCGCTATAACCCAGAATTGTAACATTGAAATTTGATATATTTTATAAATACCCTGCCTTCGGATATGAAAACTATCTTTATAAATCATTTATGATAAGGTTCATTTTTCTGTATTTTGAATGCACGGTATACCTGCTCCAATAAGATTAGTTTCATGAGTTGATGTGGAAATGTCATTTTTGAGAACGATAATTTTTGATCGGCGCGATTTAAAACATCATCACTTAATCCATTTGATCCACCAATAACAAACGAAATTTGACTCTTACCATGTATGCTCAGCTTCTCCATTTCACTAGCCAGTTGTTCTGATGACCAGTTATCTCCTTGTATATCAAGAGCAACAACATATTGATTCGGTTTAATCTTGTTTAAGATACGTTCTCCTTCTTTTTGTTTCACTTGATGCAGTTCCTTATCACTCAATTGATCAGGGGCTTGCTCATCACTTACTTCGTCCATTGTTAATTTACAATAAGGACGCAATCTTTTTTCAAACTCAGCAATGCCAAGCTTTATGTACTTTTCTTTTACTTTACCAACACTTACAATCTGTATTTGCATTAAAAATCTCCTCTTCATAAGATTATTCAGCTAGTACCTTGGTACTTTTCAAGGCACTAGCTTGTATTCATATTTACGCGTACTATAAACCTTTGTTATTCATTATTCGTTCTTTCTCCATTTTATAAATATAAGGAATACGACTTGATATATCAGTAAAATCAATAGACATAATAAATCGCTCATATTTAAATACCAATGCGTCCAATATCTTCTGATTAACTTCATCATTAACCTCTACAACGGATAGCCCATCTATCTTTTGCGGGAGATTAACTATATACATTTCTGCATCATCATCTATTTTTAATATAACGTCGTTCATCGTATGTATTGAGTCAAGCTTAACCCGACCAACTGCTAGTATATCATGTGTTGGAAAGGTATCTATAATATCTACAATAACACTCATTTTACACGCTCCTCTATCATTATTTCTACACATTAATGCATTGATGCAAGTTTTAGCAAATGCTATAATCAAATCAACTTATAATTTTATGGCTGTCTACTGTTATATCAATGCAGTGGCAGTCTTTTTTTGTGGTAATACTCTTAATGGAGGCAGCATGCTATCTCCAATAAGTAATACATCGGTTCCAAGAATACCTCTTAATTGCCTTTTTCTCTTTCTGAAGGTTGATGCAGCATATTTGTTTAAGCACTCATCTTCACCACTAAACAGCAACTCTGTAGCAAATGCTATTAGAGATGATTTGGTTCTGAGTGGGATGGTTTCCTGGTTTATAGCATCTATCACTTGCTGCAATGATGTGTATTTCACACCACTACTTAATCCATTCCGATCCAACCCCTTTTGCAATATCTTAGCCGCTACATCTATAGTCAAGACTTCCACAGCCTTTCTTCCGGGACTTATTTTACGTATTTCAGTATCCGAAAGCTCAATTTCATATCTAAGTATGCCTTTTGCTCTCTTTAAATGCCGGGCCTTATCAGGATATTGGCGTTGTTGTTCCACCTCCGCCTCTTTATCGTAAATCTTCTCTTTCTTCTTGGTAGCCTTCCATTCTACCGATTCAACCCTATCACTACCCTTAGCGTTAAACGTTCTCTTTTGATATTTCGCTATTGAACGAGCGGACATAGCATTTAAATATCGACTCTTTAGATGGCCAACAATAAAATTCTTACAAACATGCACCTTTTCGGTCACCCAAGTACTAATTGATGGTACTCTTGAAAGATTAATTTTGAGCTTTACAGATATATATTTACGCATCATTTTAAAAAACGTGTCAATATCATCATCTTGTAACTCGTTAACATTTGAACCATATATAAATGAAGGAATGGAAGTCTCTATTTTTAACCAACATTTAGAGGGTTCGTCTTCTTTGTAAGTGTACCTGATAAATGGAAGACCCTTATGGTCACTATCATATAGCTTCTTAAAGATAGTTTTATTTGCCTCTAACCTCCTTGAAGAAACCGTTTCATTCCAATCTATATTATCTATTTCCTGTCTAGACAACATTAAAGGTACTGCTATCTTCACAGTATCAAACATGTATATCACGCTCCTTAAGTAGCTAGTTGTGCACGTATTACATAGAAAACACAAATCTACTTCTTATTATTCAATTGCTCATACAGAATATCTGCTATCCTATGAATAAACTGATTACCTTTTTCTTCTTTCTCAATGAGCCAATCAGCAATGCTCTCTTCATTACTTAAGGAGATATTACATTCTCCCACATTAATTCTTTCATTCAATTTAGGTCACCTCGCTTTCTTGATTGAAATCATAACACAGCGATATTAAAAATATCAATACCCCTATCTAATATTTTAATTTTGTGGTATATTATATTTAGAAAATAAAATGACAGGAAGTGAAACAATGAAGAAGATTACCTTAAATAAGACAAACCTAACGGATCTTTCAAGTCTATCTATTGGAAAAAGAGTACGTTATATTCGCGAACATCTTCAAGACGAGTGTGGGAATTCTTTTAGTGGAAAAAGCGTAGCAAATCGAATTCAGTTATTTTCCCAATCTACCTTAACAACGATTGAAAGAGATAAAACGAAAGATATTCCATCTAAGGTTTTATACGCCATTGCCAAGGACTTTGGGGCAGACTTATACATGTTTTTTGATGACTTTTATAAAAATAGAAGCCTTGAATCAGTTGTCTTAATTCCATCTTTATATAACAAAGATGATCCTGCTAAGGAAACTAAGGATGATAGTGAACTCCTTAAAACTCAAATGGCTATAGAAACTAATCCACTACTTGAAAACGAATACGCAATAAAAACGACGGTTAGTAAAGTAGCTTCTAACGAAGATGAACAAATAACGTTTATCTTTAAGAGTAGAGTAAAATATACCGAACAACATTTATTTTACTTGCTCTCCCATATTATTAATCAAATTAATACGATAGATGTAACTATCGAACCAGAACTTGCCGATAGTAGTAATCAACTAGATTCCATAAGACTAGCTAAAGATTATATTCAATATGGGAAAACTTCCTTACATGCATTTCCATGGTATTCAAACAAAGGCAAATTAGGATTAGATAACAAAGCCTTTGAACAAGCAGTTAGATATACAAATATGTTATCTGATAATCTCAAATACAATCCGGAAGAAAGGGAAGAGAAAAATGACCAATCCAACTAAAGCTGCATTATATGCACGAGTTAGTACAGAGGAACAAGCAACCGTGGGTTATAGCATCCAAGCACAAATTTCTGAAATCGAAGCTTACGCTAGAAAAAATGAATTAGAGATAGTCGAGAGATATGTTGACGAGGGATTTAGTGGAAAGAATATTTCTGGGCGCCCCCAAATGAAGCAACTGATTAAAGATATAGATACTAATAAATTTAGTACCATTATCGTTTATAAGATAGACCGTATTTCACGCAAGACAAAAGATGCCTTGGAAATTTCAGACCAATGTGAACAAGGAAATATTAGCTTAATTAGTGTCACAGAACCTTTTGATTTCGCAACTTCATTAGGAAAATTTGTCTACCAAATGGTTAGTAATGTATCTGAGTTGGAACGTAATATGATTGTTGCTAGAGGAAAAATGGGCATGATCCAACGTGCCAAAGAAGGCTACTACAATGGAGGTAGGGTGTTAGGATACGATAGTGTCAATAAGGAATTAGTCATCAATGAGGAAGAAGCACATGTAGTCCGATTAATATTTGATTACGCAGAGCAAGATTTAGGGTATAAAGCAATTGTAAGTCGCATAAATACCATGGGCTATAAAACAAAACGAGGATACGATTTTTCTATAAATACAATCAAAACCATTTTAGATAATCCAATTTACATTGGGCAAATTAGATATAATAAATATCAGGACTGGGCAGAAAAGCATCGTAAAGGAATAAACAAAGATTATATTATATCGAAAGGAAAACACGAACCAATCATTTCTCAGGAGCAATGGGATCGTGTTCAACAATTTCGAAAAAAACGCTCTGTAAAGCCCGCACGTTCCAATAAACCTTATATATTAAATGGTCTAGTTCGGTGTCCTAAATGTGGATATGGAATGGTTTCTGCATCATCGAAAGGCTCAAAAGGTAAAAAGTATCGTTACTATGTATGTGGACTATTCCACAACAAAGGTAGTAAAGCATGTAGTGCACATTCTATACGCGCAGATCTTGCTGAGCAGCAGGTGATGGAAGAATTAAAACGTATTGTATCTGAACCATATGTATTAAATCAGATTATTGATAATGTTAATGAGCAGCGTAGTGATGCAAAGACTCCTATTAATGATGAAATTAAGGTGCTACAATCTAAGCTAAATAAAGTAGAAGTTCGAATTAACAACATAACGGAGCAATTAATGGATGATCCTTCGTTAGTAGCCATTTTTAAACCTAAGCTAAAAGGGCTTACTGAGGAACAGGGAGACTTTCAAAACAGACTAGAAGCTTTAAATAGCGAATTGGGGGAATGTGATACAACACCTATAGATGCACAGGCACTTCATCACCTTTTAAGTAACTTTGAGAAAGTAATGCAGGATGCTGATCCTGAAAGACAAAAGGCATTATTCCGCTTAATCATCAAGAATATACAGATTAGTAAAGAGGCACCACGTGGGATTGGGAGACATATAGAGAAGATAAATCTACACTTTGACTTTACAATGGAAGGTTTAGAGGAACAGTCATTGGAACTATTGGATGCAGTTGGTATGGATTATATTGAGCCAGTGGAGAGTTGGATGCTGGAAAAAAAGGATGGTAAAATGTTGAGCGAAATGATGGATTCGCTTAACATTTTACCCTTAAAAGATGTACGGTTCCCCCCTCATAATCCGAAAAGCCCGGTACACCTGCTCTAGCAACACCAGCCTCATCAGTTGATGCGGAAATGTCATTTTAGAAAAGGACAACGCAAGATCACTCCGCTTCTGCACCGCTTCGCTGATCCCGAGTGACCCGCCGATCACAAATACTATTTTGCTCTTTCCGTAGGTCGCAAGCCCGTCCAATTTCGATGCGAGTTGCTCAGAACTTAACATTTTCCCGTTTATTTCCAGGGTGATGACAAACGCATCTTGAGAAATATTAGACAAAATGCGTTCACCTTCTTTTCGCTTCACTTCCTGCATTTCTAATTCGCTCATCGTTTCCGGAGCTTTTTCGTCTGCTACTTCAATGATATTTACTTTGGCATAGGCACCAAGGCGTTTTAAATATTCTTTGATGCCTTCTTTTAGATGTTTTTCTTTTAATTTTCCAACAGATACGATTGTTATTTTCAACGCCTAAACTCCCTTTTTTCGCATTCTCTCATTACTTCCTAGTTTACCAAAAATCTTTCATTTGCCATAATGTGTTTGATCCTATTTTCTCTTGGGAAAGGTATTTATATAGTGAAAATAAAGAAGAACTGGATATGCTTAACATATAACGGATGGAAAGGAGCGGTTCATATGAAAATGGAACAAGTTTTATTTATCCAAACAGGGATGGGCATTGATGTACATGGTCAGGATATTACAAAGGCTGCCAGAAGAGCGGTTGAGGATGCGATTTATAAAAATTCCATGCCTGGGATTGAGAAAAGTCTTCCAGAACAGCGTTTGGAGAATATGAAAGTGAATGTAAAGGTTGCTGTTCCGCTTGATCGAAATAAATTAGATGTTGATCACATTAAAGAAGTCATACCGTATGGTTCTGTTCATGTTGAGGTTACAGATGGCGGGATGGCAACAAGCAGCGGGATTATCTTGGATGATAAAGGGGATGAAAATGATTTAATGTATATGGTGAATGCGGCAGTTGAAGTTGGTTACTAAAAATATATTTCCCTTCTTTCGCCCTCCATGTTTAGGGAGGGCTTATTTGATGCTTCTATTAAAAGAGAGTCCATGCCTTTTCATACGCAGAAGTTAGAACCCCTTTCACCTTATTTACCTTACAAGTTCTTGCTTTACTTCTTCTATTTGTTTAAGATGCCTTTTTTCGTGATAACCGATAAAGGGGATCCACTGCTTCAAACTTAAATCGCCAAATGCCGGGTGTGGATACGTTCTTTGTTCTAAAATCTTCGCTTCTGCAGATTCAGCCAGCTTCGTTAAATCCGCTCTGGAAGCCGCTAGTTTTTCTTTCATTTCATTCAATGTTATAAATTCATTAGATGGCTGAGCAAATGATGGAGCCTTTGCTTTCGTAGAACGATCCACAGACATTTCGATCGGTTTCTTTGATACCTCTTTGTTTTCACCATTCTCGATTTGATCAGCAATCGAATGGGTAACGGCCTTTTCGATTAAATACAAATGCTCAAGTACCTGCATAATCGACCAGCGATCTTCTTCCACTTTCTTATTTAATACTTCATCGGATAAACCACTGACTACATCCAATATTTCCTGACGTGCTTCGGTATTGATATCCAAGATCATTCACTCCATGAGATAAGATTTTTATATGTATCATTTTACCATATTCAAAAATATCTGGGCTAACATAAACGACAAGTGCATATGTTGAAACGAAAGATCCCCCCTTAACTTCCTGATGGACCATGGTATAATTGTAAAAAGTAAGTACAAAGAGGTGTTTTCCATGTTTATCAAAGACGTTAATGAAGATATTTCCCTGAGAATGCTATCGATTCGAGATGCAGAAGCACTGTTTCAAATAACCGATCAGTCACGGGAGCATTTGCGCCAGTGGCTTCCCTGGGTAGATGAAACGAAAACCGTTGAGGATTCACGCAGTTTTATTAAAAATTCGTTTCAGCTATATGCGGATGGAACCGGGCTTACAACTGGAATATTCTATCAAGAGGTGCTTGTGGGGGTTGCCGGTTTTAATAAGTATGATTGGAAAAATCGTATCGGGTATATTGGCTACTGGCTTGCGAGTGCATATCAAGGACATGGAATTATGACAAAAACGGTGCATACATTAGTCGATTATGCATTTCATGAACTGGAATTAAATCGGATTGATATTCGGGCTGCGAAAGAAAATAAGCGCAGTCGTTCGATTCCTGAGCGCTTAGGGTTTACAGAAGAAGGGGTAATAAGGCAAGGGGAATGGCTTTATGATCATTATGTAGACCATGTTATTTACGGCATGCTAAAAAGGGAATGGGTAAAAGTGGAACATCCTCCTACCGGGAAATAGGCTAGGAAGATGTTCAACATTTCCCGGGAAATATCGACATAATCTAACATCATTTCCCCATTATTCTCTTTTATTTTTCAGCCTGTTCATACAATGCATCAAAGTGCTTTACCATTTCAAAATCTACGTCTGTTAGTCCTTTTGCTTGCCAAGAGGAAATTTTTAGCGTGACCATTTTATAATCAATCGAGATAAATGGATGATGTTGTTTCGATTCCGCATATTCAGCAATTTGATCCACGAACCTTACTCCGGCCAAGTAATTTTTAAACCGGTATCTTCGCTCTATCCACTTTTCATCTACCCGTTTCCAATCTGGGACTTGTTCAAGTTCTTTCCTGATTTGGTCTTCACTTAAACGTTCCATTTTATCCTCCTTATTAACTACTTTGAAGATTCTCCGGTCTTCCTTATATTCCCTTTTACTATAAGTCAAAACCTATTCTAAAGCAAAATTCTGAATTTTTATGCACAACTTATCCACAGTTGTGGACAAATGAAATAAAAACAGAGTTCTGCCATATTGCAGAACTCCTAATCAAAACTTTTTATTGCATTTGTACGCGGTGCAGATGCGCAAATATCCCATTATGCTGGATCAGTTCATCATGTGTTCCGTTTTCCGTAATCCCATCCTTTGTAACGACCATGATTCGGTCAGCATTTTTAATCGTTGCAAGCCGGTGAGCAATGATTAAGGTTGTCCGGTCTTTCGCTAATTCATTTAATGCTTTTTGAATGATCATCTCCGTTTCCGTATCGAGTGCTGAAGTTGCTTCATCCAAAATTAAGATGGGTGGATTTTTTAGAAACATCCTTGCAATGGCAATCCGCTGTTTCTGACCGCCAGAAAGCTTCAATCCTCGCTCTCCGACTTGTGTTTCGTAACCATCTGGAAGTTCCTTAATAAATTCTTCCATATGTGCTTTACGTGCTGCACGTTCTATTTCCACGTCGGAAGCACTCAGGTCACCGTAAGCAATATTTTCGCGTAGTGTTCCCGTAAATAAGAATACATCTTGCTGGACGATTCCGATTTGATGCCGCAAAGATTCCTTTGTCATATCACGTATGTCCATTCCGTCTATGGTAATGCTTCCTTTATCTACATCATAGAATCTTGGAATGAGGGAGGAAATCGTTGTCTTTCCGGCTCCTGATGGACCAACAAATGCGATGGTTTCTCCAGCATGAATATTAAAATTCATGGATGTTAAGACGGGGCTCTGCGTTTTTTCATAGCTGAATGTTACATTGTTAAACGAAATATCTCCTTTTAGCGACCCAACAGGCTTGGCATCTTTACGATTTTCTACTTCTGGTTCTACATCCAACAGATGAATAAATCGTTTAAAGCCTGCCATCCCTTTCGGATAGAGTTCAAGGAGAGCACTAATTTTTTCAATCGGTTTAAAGAGCACATTCATATATAAAACAAATGCGACTAATTCACCGTAGGATAGTTTATGATTAAAGCTCAGCCAAGCACCAATGACAAGCACAACTAAAATAACGAAGCGCATCAGCATATGGATATTAGCGGATACGAATGCCATGACCCGGTATGCGCCCAGTTTTGCCGTCCGAAAGCTGTAATTATCCTTCGTAAAACGCTCCATTTCAAATTGCTCGTTCGTAAACGATTGAACAACACGAACGCCAGCTACCGCATCCTCCACTCGAGCATTTACATCAGCAATATCAAAGTACATCTTCCGCCACGCGGCACTCATTTTTATATTACTGTATGCAATCAGACCGATTAAAATGGGAACGATGATCAAAATAATTAGTGCTAATTGAAAATTAACCGTAAACATGATCCAAAATGCGCCGATAAATGTCATCGCTGCGATAAAAAAGTCCTCCGGTCCGTGATGGGCTAGTTCCCCAATATCAAATAGATCATTGGTAATCCGGCTCATTATATGGCCTGTCTTTGTATTATCAAAAAAGCGAAAAGATTGACGCTGCACATGGTTAAATAATTCCTGCCGCATATCTGTCTCAATATTAATTCCTAACTTATGCCCCCAGTAAACCACCACGTATTGCAAAAATGTGCTGAGGATGTAAACGAAAAATAGTAGGATACTGACGGTCACGATTACATTCCAGTTACCTCCAGGCAGTAAGTCATCAATAAACCACTGAACCGCCACTGGAAAAGCAAGCTCCAGCAATGCAACGATCACGGCAGAGGTAAAATCAATTATAAATAGGCGCCGATGCGGCTTGTAATAAGAGAAAAAGCGTCGAATCATTCCTACACTTCCTTTAGGTTAGATCGTCCTGTTTATTTTTTAGCGTACCAACAAGATTATATGGTTATTCCTCTCATTTAGCAATAAGAAAAGCAAATTTCGCAAAATAGTTGTAAAGTTTGTCCACTTAGCTGCATAGATATGTACTGGTTCGATCTCTTTTAGGATGGAGGTGCATCATGTCAAAGTGGGTCTATTATGCAATCGGTTATGTATTTATCACGTCAGGGCTTCTTAAATTACTTGTATCCGATTTTGAAGTTATGTTTGTCGGTTTAGGGCTTCCTTTTCCAAGTATAACGTTGCTTCTTGTTGCCATTGTGGAAATCACAGGGGGAACGCTTATTTTAGGAAGAAGATATATGAAAATAGCGAGCATTGCACTAATGACAATCATGCTCGGGGCCATCTATGTGACCAAAGTACCAATACTCTTAACAGAAGGATTTTTGTCATTCGCCTTTGAAGCGAGGCTCGATATTGTTATGCTTCTTTTATTAATTCCTATTTTGAGGTACCGCGAAGTAAACGCGTAAAATTTATCCAGTTGATGTTGATAAATAATCCACAGAGTTATCCACATATGCACAAGTGTTCCCTGCTATTTTGATGATTTTTGTCGAAATTATACTATATATAGATTTTCATTATCTTGTTCTCCACATTTGTGCATAACTAATTAAAAATTGTGGACAAAGAGGAAAGTTGTGTATAAGAAAAGGCTATCTCCTTTTTCTAGGAAATAGCCTTTTATGGTCATACTTAGTTAGTCCTGCTCCGTCAGTTTCAATGTTTTTTCCTGTTGTTTCCCATCTCGATAAAATGTGATTTTCACTTTATCTCCGACTTCTTTTTCTTGATAGAGAATTTTTCTTAAATCAATCATGTTCATCACTTCTTTTCCATCTAGCTTGGTGATAACATCCAGGCGCTCCATGCCTGCTCTATCTGCAGGTGATAAAGGATCGACACTCCAAATGTACACACCACCTTCAACTTCTTTAGGAAGATCCAATGTTCGATTCCACTCGGATTGTGGTACTTCATCTAATGAGTATATTTCCACTCCTAAATAGGCTCTTTTTACTGTTCCTTCTTTTTCTAATTCATTAATGATGGGGCCTGCAGTATCAATAGGAATAGCAAACCCAATGCCCTCGACAGCCTCCTGATGGATTTTCATGGAGTTAATTCCTATCAGTTTGCCGTCAATATTAATCAGTGCTCCTCCACTGTTACCAGGATTAATGGCTGCATCTGTCTGAATCACTTCTGCTTGCCAATCTGCGCGTCCGTCCTGGTTAAAATCCTGAGGAATTGTACGTTGTTTTCCACTAATTACACCTTGGGTGACAGAGCCGGAAAACATTTGTCCTAATGGGTTTCCGATCGCAATTGCTGGTTCGCCAACCTTTACACTACCGGAAGTCCCCATTTCAATTACCTTTTCCACATGCTTGCTGTCCATTCGAAGAACGGCTAAGTCTGAAAATAAATCACTACCCATTAAATCTGCTTCAATATGTGTGTCATCAAATAATACCACCTCGATGGCGTCTGCTCCCTCAATAACATGGTGGTTCGTTACGACATAGGCATATCCATCTTCTTTTTTATAAATTACTCCAGATCCCGAACCAGCTTCACTAACTTCTTGCTGCTGCCAGAAATCCGCTGAGCGTTGGATGTTTGTAACACCTACAACTGCTGGACTCACTTTTCCTACAACATCCGTTATTTGAGTAGATACGTCAACATTAACTTGTTTATTTGTGACATTATTTCCATTATCACTTTGACGCACTTCTTCTCTATTATCGGGTGTAAAGTTAGAATTCATTAGATTTGGCATAACAACAACCACTAATAAAATTCCTATAATGATTCCAAGAAGTATGGGAATTAACCAACGGCGATTCTTTTTCCGTGGACTTTTTGGGTAGTGATCGTTATAATAACCCATTTAACACCATCCCCTTTTTCATGACACCTCAACAAAACGTAAAACCGAACTTTCCTGTATTACCTCATTTACAAATAGATTAAACGGATAAGTACTTTTCTGTAGCTACATTATACATTGCTGTTGGTGTTTTTGGATCTGTATCGAATAAATCAACGTTGATGCCACGTTCTTTTAGTATTTGATCAACAGACATTCGAGCCAGATCTTTCATATTATTATCTTGACTTAAATGTGCTAAATAAATACGCTTTGTTTGATTTCCGATAATGTCACTTAATGCCAATCCTGAATCTTCGTTGGAAATATGTCCTGTATCCCCTAAAATACGCCGTTTTACATTCCATGGATAACGTCCCATTCGTAGCATGCTCACGTCGTGATTTGCTTCAAATATGTAGGCATCCGCATTTTCGACCGTCTTTTTAATTCGCTCTGATACATAGCCTAAATCGGTAACGAGAGCTACCTTTTTATTATTTTTATGGAATGTATAAAACATTGGCTCTGCTGCATCATGGGAGACACCAAATGATTCAACGTCCATATCACCAAATGTTTCTACAGTTTCCATACCGAAATGGAATTTTTGATCTACGGATAGCTTTCCGATTGAATTTTCCATCGCTTTCCATGTTTTTTCATTAGCAAAGATTGGCAAATTGTATTTTCTAGCAACAATACCGAGTCCTTTTATATGATCAGCATGTTCATGTGTTACTAAAATCCCATTTAATGTCTTTGGATCAACATTGACTTCATTTAACAGCTGGTCAATTTTCTTTCCGCTTAAACCTGCATCAACTAATAATTTTGTTTGATCGGATTCAATATAAAATGCATTTCCTGTACTGCCTGATGCCAGTACACTAAACTGAAACGTCATCTTCCTCCCCCCGATGAATTATTTCAAGCTTTTTCTCAAGCTGATTTAAAATACTGCCCTTTACCTTTTGATCACCTTTTAATTGACGGATACCTTTTACATATTCGGTAAGAACGTCGCTAATAAAGCTGTTCTCATCACTTGAAAATACAAATCCTTCGATTGCATTGACAAAATAATTTTTCTCCTCATTTACCGTCACTTTCCATGTTGGTACAAATACTTGAACACCATTTGCTAAGGGGACTCTCGTATGAAATCCAATATTGACTTTCGTTATTTCATCCCCTGCATTTAACGTATTTGCTTTATACAATGTTTCAATGGCTTTAATCGGTTTGATTAAGGTTTTCTTCTCTGCACGCGGTTCTGCATCTCCAAGCATTGTCTGCGTATAATAAATCATTTCATTATCATCATTTAAAAAGACTAAGACCATTCCATTTTGATTAAAATAAATCGGTCTTTCCTTTTTCTCTTGAAAGAAGAAAAGCACATTCAAGTCCTTATTCCAATCCCAAAATGTATATTCCTTTGGGTAAATGATGGATTTCTTAACCGTTTCCTCAATCTTTTCTTCCGAGTCACCTGGTGATATCGGAACAGGGTCTTCAAATTCAGAAATAATAAAGTTCTTATCAACGGATAAAGGTTCTTGATTTTTAAACCCTTCTACTTTCTTAAGGTCGTCTGTTGAAAAACTTTTTGGCTTCACAGATAAAAATGACTCATCAGAAACCTTCTCTGGCAATGAATTTATTTTAATATCTTCTGATTCAAGCTGTTCTTCAATTGGTGAATCTTGTCGTTCTAGCACTCCTATATTGGACTGCGATTGTTTATCAAAAAACTGAAATAATAAATACACATCAAGGACAAGGAAACAGAGGATAAATAGTGTTTTTATTTGGCTCCATTGCATCCTCAATTCCCTCCTTTATCACGGTCATCATTCATCTTTATTTCTTGCCAGTGGCCCTTATAATTTACATACCATGCGGGCTCAAGCATTAAGCTATAAGTTGCATTGTCTAAATAGGATAATTGATAGCCGACTTGAATATCGCTAATTTTATCAATTTCATACTCCGACTCATTTTGAAGGAAGAAAATAACGTCACTGCCTGATGGCAATGTAACCGGATCTTCCCCTAGGCTATTATTTAAGATGAAAAGGGGCCGCCGGTACTGATGCAGTTCTTGCTCACGCCATACTTGTTCAATAACGGATAAATCATTTCTATTATAGACTGGATACCCGTCATAACGCATTCGAAAACGAAGGCTATTTGCCGATCTGTCGATTTTCTCCAGTTTATACGTATTTGTCCAACCCTTATGTTCATTAACATTGGAGATGCTGCTATCTAATAAATCGGCTGGATCCATTGGGTCAAAGTTTGGGTTGATCGGATTGATAAACTCCATATTTTTCTCATCATGCATCACGCTCAGACCACGCTGTCCGTCCGTAAAATATGCTTCGCCAACATTCGCACTTACCAGGGATGGGTTACTAAACAAGGCGTTTACAAGCATATCCGGATCAGTGCCTTTTACTGCCATGGAGCGTTTTTTCATTTGTACGTCATTCTTTGGCAAATAAATTTTTTCATCGCCAGGCTCAAATAATACATATTCACTTAGATCGTCGAATTGAGATAAGGCTGACCACAAAAGATCATATTTGCCAGTATTATCAATCATAGCGGTCGCTTGTTTTCTTTCATCGACTGACAAAAATGTTACATGTAAGGTTGTAGCCGATGGATCAAAGGTAATGAATATACGTTTAAACGACCAGTTGGGCAAAGGTTCATCCTTGTTCAATGTAAATAGACTTGGCAGCATCTTAACCGGGATTGCATCAGGGAAAATGAGCTCTACCATGTATTTATTGGATGGAATAGAAGCGTCACTTACAGTTAAGTCATACAACACCCATGACTGCATATCCTTATATAAATTTTGACTGTTTAATGGGTCTGTGTATGAAAAATAACGTCCATTATTATGAAAAATAATCGATCTGGGCTCGATTAGACTCTTTTTCGTTTCTTCTATCCCTCCGATGTCGACTTCGTTCACATAGGAAGTGTCATACGTAAGTTCATTATTTGGCTGATAAGTCCACAGCCCAAATGTAAGCAGTAAACTTAATCCTACTAGAACACATAAAATAAATGTTTTAACGGATTCCAATTTCATTTGCGATCTCCCCGCTTTTGATTCATTAGCGGAAGTGTAAAAAGCACTGTTGTGCCTTTTCCTTCTTTACTTTTCGCCCATATTTTCCCGTAATGTGCTTCCACCAATTCTTTGGAAATAGCTAAACCTAATCCAGTACCGCCAAGCTTTCTCGTTCTTGCTTTATCTGCTCGATAGAAACGGTCAAATATTTTATCCAGTTTATCATACGTTATTCCTAGCCCCTGGTCTTGAATACTGATTAGTAAACGGTGTCTTTGTTTTTCTACTCGCAGCCGAATTGTGCCACCCTCAGGTGAATACTTAATGGCATTCGATATAATGTTATCCAAAACCTGCGTCATTTTATCTTTATCCATCCACACAAAATAGTGTTTTTTCGGTAATTCCCTCTGAAGTGTTATATGTTCCGGAATATTCATATCAAATCGATCAATGACCTCATGAAAATAAGCGATAAAGTCTATTTTTTCCTTATAAATGGAGTATTCTTTATTATCCATCCTGGAAAGCTGCAATAAGTCATTAACCATCCGGATCATACGCTCCGTTTCATTTTGAGCTACGCTTAAGAATTTAGGCGCAATTTCCTTATCTTCCCATGCGCCATCTGCTAATGCTTCCATATAACTTCGCATGGTTGTTAATGGCGTACGTAATTCATGGGAAACATTTGAGACAAATTCTCGTCTTTCCTGCTCTACCTTTTCTTGTTCCGTCACATCACTTAGAACAGTAATTAAACCTGTCACTTCGTCTTCTTCATCATAAATTGCGGAGAAATTTGCACGAAGCAAGTAAAACTCCTGATCATCACTTAAATCAATAAGAATGGAGCCACTATCCTGCAATTCGGTAAGGTCGACATTCTTTTCCTCTAGTGGCAGTATATCAAGTAAAAATTTACCCGCTATCTGATCGGGACTTTGTCCTATAAATCTTGCAGCAGCTTCGTTTACTAATGATACGTACCCTGCCTTATCCGTAGAAATGACGCCTTCTGTCATATTCGATAAGACAGAACTTAGCTTTCTTCTTTCCTTTTCCGTTGTAGCCCGTGATAGGAGCAGTCGGTCATTGAGATCATTAAAGGTCTCTGCAAGCTGGCCAATTTCATCGGTACCATACACATTAACCTTTTGTGAAAAGTCACCTTTCCCCATTGTCTGCGCCTGTCTACGCATCTCTACGATTGGCTTTGTAATGGTCCGGGCAACTAAAATTCCTAGCAGTGCAGATACAATAATTGCCAAAATGGAGCCTTTTAAGAAAATCTCATTAATATTTTGCAGCTGGTCATAGACACCTTCCAGTGAGGCTTCTAAATATATAGAGCCAATCACATTTTCTTCTTTATCATATATAGGAACAGATTTTATAAAAACCCGATTTCCTGTTTTTGCATTTCGTAATGTATTATCTAAAGAAGATCCAAATTTAAGGGTTTTTTGTACAATGTCTTCCGTTGTTTTCTTTCCAATAATATCCCGGTTTTTATAGTCGTTACTGCCTATGACACGGCTTTGGCTATTGATCACTTGTATGTTCGTAATCGCATCCGTTCCAACATCCGTGACAATCGTCTGTACTTCTTCCTCCAGCGTCATTTCACCTTCGTCGTCAGTACGATCTTTATTAAATGCCTGTTCTAAATTATAACTTAAGAGCTCCACCCGATCGTTCACAGACATCTTGAAATTTTCAAGGAGCTCTGATTCTAATTCTCTAGCGACATAGGAACCAATCACTTGTACCGCTATAAGTAATAATAAAATATATATAATAATAAATTTTAATTGGATGGAGCGGAAAAAACCAACCTTCTTCATGCACAACTACTCCTGCTCAGGATTACGCAAATAATACCCAACACCGCGACGGGTAACGATCCAAGTTGGATTACTTGGGTTTTCCTCAATTTTTTCGCGTAGTCTTCTTACCGTAACGTCAACGGTACGTACATCACCAAAATAGTCATAACCCCAAACGGTTTCAAGTAAATGTTCGCGGGTCATTACTTGTCCGATATGGCGGGCTAAATAATGCAATAACTCAAACTCACGATGCGTTAAATCAATATGTTCTCCGTCTCGCGAAACAGAATATGCATCTGGATGAATAACCAGTTTGCCAATAATAATGTTTTTTGAGGGCTTCACTGTATCGTCAGGAGCTTGCTGTTGTCTGCGTAAATTTGCTTTTACACGTGCAATCAACTCCCGGTTGCTAAAAGGCTTGGTTACATAATCGTCAGCACCAAGTTCAAGACCTAACACTTTATCTATTTCTGAATCTTTTGCTGTCAACATAATAATTGGCATGGTTTGTGTCTTCCTGATTTCCCGACACACTTCATTTCCATCCTTGCCTGGAAGCATAATATCCAGTAGGACGAGATCAGGCTGGTCATCCTCAGCAAGTTCGATTGCTTTATCCCCATCATAGGCACAAATTACCTCATAACCTTCTTTTTCTAAATTAAATTTTAAAATATCTGCAATTGGCTGTTCATCATCTACTACTAGAATTTTTAATGCCATGCTATTCACATCCCTTTCTCACTTTAGGAAAAAAATAAAATCTATGTCATTATGGGTTGTCTATATTTTCAAACATACTCTTGATCTATTTTATCGTACTTTCCATAAAAAGTCTTACTTTGAAATTAATGAAAGCGGGTTTTCATATCTTTCAACTACTGATTTCCTTCCTTTTTTCAAAGATAAACTTTTCAAGTAGTAGCGATCTTTTAGACGTTTAGCAAATAACAAAAAGAGACGGATACTCATACATCTTATCATGTAGAATCCATCTCTGTCTCTCTGATTCAAAATAGTTGATGCGTTACAGCTTGCGTAACACCCTTTTATGCTTGTTGCATGGATACTGGCGGAATATCACTAGAATCATAACGATGATCTAAATCAACGAATTTATTATATTCCTTTACGAAGGCTAACTCGACATTGCCAACCGGACCATTCCGCTGCTTAGAAATAATAATTTCGATAATATTTTGCTTTTCTGATTCGGAATCGTAATAGTCATCACGATATAGAAATCCGACAATATCCGCATCCTGCTCAATACTTCCTGATTCCCGCAAGTCAGACATCATTGGACGTTTATCTTGCCTTGACTCTACACCACGGGACAACTGGGATAAAGCAATTAGCGGGACATTTAATTCACGGGCAAGTCCTTTTAAGGAACGCGATATTTCTGATACTTCCTGCTGTCTATTTTCCTTGGAATTTACACTTCCCTGGATTAACTGCAAGTAATCGATTAAAATCATTCCGAGTCCGTGTTCCTGCTTTAACCGGCGGCACTTGGAACGAATTTCACTTACCCGGATTCCTGGAGAGTCATCAATGAAAATTCCAGCATTTGAAAGACTCCCCATCGCCATCGTTAATTTACTCCAGTCTTCTGCTTCCAGTTTTCCTGTTCGTAAGCGCTGTGCATCAATATTTCCTTCTGCACAAAGCATACGCGAAACGAGTTGATCTGCGCCCATTTCCAAGCTAAATATAGCAACACTTTCGTCCGTATTAATAGCTACATTTTGAGCAACGTTAAGGGCAAATGCCGTTTTACCTACAGATGGACGAGCAGCGATAATGATTAAATCGTTTCGCTGAAATCCAGAAGTGATCCGATCCAAATCTCTAAACCCCGTTGGTATGCCGGTCACATCACCATCGTTTTGATGAAGTTGTTCAATATTATCATAAACTTCAATTAGGACATCTTTTATCGCTTTAAAAGAGCCTGAATTTTTACGGCTGGAAACTTCTAGTATACTTTTTTCTGCTTCATTTAGGACATCCTCTACTTCGTCTTCTTTCGCATAAGTAGTCGTTACGATATCTGTAGCCGTACGTATTAAGCGGCGTAACAACGCTTTTTCCTCTACTATTTTACTATAGTAAATGATATTTGCTGCTGTTGGTACACTACTGGCTAAGTCGGTAAGATAGGAAACCCCACCGACTTCATCTAATGTTTTTTCGTTTGAGAGAGATGTTGTTACGGTAACTAGATCAATAGGTTCTCCCCGATCTGAAAGTTTCATCATTGTTTGGAAAATACGTTGGTGTCCTGCTCGGTAAAAATCATCGGGCATCAACAATTCAGACGCTTGTGAAAATGCTTCTGGTTCTAAAAATATTGCCCCTATTACCGCTTGTTCCGCTTCTATATTATGTGGAGGCGTTCGGTCATTCCACTGTTCGCTCATTGTTTTTCCCCCTTTAACCGAGAGATTTCTATGATGTTATTTTTCCTCTGTAACATGAACATTAATCGATCCAGTTACCTCTGGATGAAGCTTTACAGGGACAATTGTATGCCCTAATGCTCGAATTGGCTCATCTAATTCAATTTTCCGTTTATCAATTTTATGACCATGTTCCTTTTTTAGTGCTTCAGCGATTTGCTTACTTGTGATCGAACCAAATAGACGTCCGCCTTTTCCTGATTTTGCTTTTACTTTTACAGTGAGGTCTGCTAGTTTATCTTTTAAATCGATGGCTGCCTCTTTTTCTTCCTGTTCTAATTGTTCATCTTTACGTTCTTTTGCTTCTAAAGCTTTCAGATTACCTGGTGTTGCTTCAATTGCCAGGTCCTTCTTAAGCAGGTAGTTACGAGCATATCCGGTTGATACTTCTTTTACTTCTCCTTTTTTGCCTGTACCTTTTACGTCTTTCATAAAGATTACCTTCATGATGATTCTCTCCCCTCAAAGTATTCTTCAAGTATATCTTTTAAAAATGCTTCCGCGTCATCAATGGTTGTATCCTCTATCTGTGTAGCAGCGTTTGTTAAATGTCCGCCTCCATTCATTTTTTCCATAATGATTTGGACATTGACATCACCTAGAGACCTGGCACTAATTCCTATTTTATCATCTTCACGCTCACAAATAACGAAAGATGCATTGACACCACTCATCGTTAAAAGCGTATCCGCTGCCTGAGCAATAAGTATTTGCCCATATCGCTCTCCCTTTTTCGCCTTGGAAATGGCAATGGATTCACGGTAAATCTCTGCGCGTTCGATTAATTTGCTTCGCTTAATATAAACATCCAAGTCTTCCTTCATCAGCCTTTGAACTAAAACTGTATCAGCACCCTTTGAACGTAAATAGGAAGCTGCATCAAAGGTTCGTGACCCTGTCCGTAATGTGAAGCTCTTCGTATCAACAATAATACCAGCTAATAAGGCTGTAGCCTCAAGCATTTTAAGTTTTAATTTCTTTGGTTGATATTCCAGTAACTCTGTAACTAATTCTGCTGTGGATGATGCGTATGGCTCCATATAAACAAGTGTCGGATTTTCAATAAAATCTTCTCCCCGGCGATGGTGGTCAATGACTACTTTAAATTCAGCTTTCTGCAGCAAACGTTCATTGGAAACCATCGCTGGTTTATGTGTATCTACGACAACAATTAAACTGCGGCTCGTTAGAATATCTTCAGCTTCTTCTGGTTCCACAAAATGCTGCCAAATCGCTTCCTCCTGTTTAATGGCACGCATCAAGCGCTGTATCCCCGTATTGACATCATCTGGATCATAAACAATATGACCGTCAACATCATTTGATTTTGCAATGTTTAAAATACCGATAGCTGCACCAAAAGCGTCCATATCGGGGGCTTTATGCCCCATAATAATGACATTATCACTTTCTTTGATAAGCTCCTTTAATGCGTGGGATATGACACGCGCTCTTACGCGAGTCCGTTTTTCCATCGGATTTGTTTTTCCGCCATAAAATCGAACTTTTCCTGTTTCATCTTTGATCGCTACCTGGTCTCCCCCGCGCCCTAACGCTAAGTCCAGACCTGATTGAGCCGTTTCTCCAAGTGTTGGCAACGGCATATTGCCAACACCAATGCCAATACTGAGCGTAACAGGATTCTTCTGGGCTTGATCCGCGTTTAATTCACGTACTTCATCCAGAATATCAAATTTGGAGTCCTCGAGCTTCTTCAGTATCTCTTTCGTCCCCACCGCTAGAAAACGATCTTGAGACGTACGTTTTAAATAAAATCCATAAGCATGTGACCAATTATTTAAAACGGAAGTTACTTTGGAATTAAGCTGACTCTTCGTTGTATCATCCATGTTTTGCGTAATTTCTTCATAATTATCGAGATAAATAATGGCTAAAACCGTTTGTTCATTTTGATACAGATTTTCTATTTCCGTCTGAGCTGTGCGGTCAAATAAATAAAGCAACCGTTCATCTTTCTTAATCACTGCTTGAAATCTATATCCTTCTAGTTCAAACCAATACTCATCTTTATTTTCTTTAATATGCGCAATTAAATCTTCTGCGAGTGTATTTAGAGAATTTCCGACTAATGTATCATCTGCAGCGAATCGATTCATATAGGGATTGGCCCATTCAATTTTATACTCTTCACTAAATAGGAGAATACCAATTGGCATTTCCAATAATGCCTCTTCCCCAACCTTTTTGATGCGATGAGAAAGGGTTGAAATATATTTCTCTGTTTCATTAATTAATGTTTGCTCCGTTCGGATACTATAGTAAAAAGAAACAGCTAGTAATATCGTCATTACGATTCCTAGTTTCCACTCGAAATACCAAATTAGCCCCAATAAAATAATGGAAAGTATATAGATCATCCATAAATGACTGCTAAATGTTGGTTTTTTCTTTACATCTGACATGAAAAATTCACTCCTACTATTTAACAACCGTTTATTTTTTACGTTGAGCTATCCGATCCCTAAGCCCAAAACCTAAATCAATTATACCTATGATCCGTACGAAATAAAGGAGAAGAAATGGTAAAAGCAATGTCAGAACTACGCTAAGTATTGGAATTGCTTTTGACCATTTTTTATAGTTTGCATAGAAAAAGATAAATGACAACCCTTGTATCGTCATCAACACACCTGTTAATGTGAAAATATTTATCACGGCTAAGTAAAAAACACTGTTAGGATCCAAATCAATAAACGTAAATAGTAAGGCTACGAAGTAAACCCAAATTATTACAACTGGGAACCGTAATGAACGGAAAGGCGGAAAACGAAATTGTCTATTTTCCAGCCGATTAATTAATTTATAACTAACCCATTGAGTCAGAAACGCGAATACAATAGCTATAAGAGCGAGTACAACTGGAAACAAATCTTGCATGAGTTCAATCTGATCCTTGAGAAGTTCCTGAGCCTGCGTTTGATCTGTTATTCCGTATTGCCCCATAATCTCTTGACTCATTTCCATCGAGTCATTAACCATGATATCAATTTCTTCTAACCAATTGATTTGTAGCACAAGCTGTATAAAAAGAACTACAAATAATAACCCTGCAATAAAGCCAATTGCTCCTCTTCCCCATGTTTCATATGGGGATAATCCTTGATGGATTGCAGTACCAATCAAAATTCCTGCGATTCCTACTAAGACAGTTAAAGGTAATGTCACGGAAGTTTCGAAAAACAATGTAAAAAGAATCGCAGCTGCCAACATTAATAAAGAAGGCTTCCAGCTATATTTAAACGTATATAGAACAAATGGTATCGGCAGTAAAAATATAGCAATAACGATAAAGGCAGGAATAAACCTTGCCATTAATAGAAGTAAGATGAAGATCCCTGTAAATAGAGCCCCATCTGTCATTTGTTTCGACTGATTCATTTTTTGCACCTCAACAATTGATAACATAACTTAAAATACATATTTTTTAGCTTATTGGTAAGTTTGTCATTCTAATATGATAACATGATTTTGACCGTAATTGGCCCTGGAAATGATAAAAAATATTTCCACGTCATTTTTGAAAAGTTTCTTACTATATCATGCACTTACTATTCTTTTTATAGGATTCCCATTATAATAAAAGGATGAATCAATTTTATCAATTATATCTTCTAAAAGTCGAATATCTTAACTTTATTTTTTTAGTGGCTTTTGGTAAAAAGGATGAATATCATGGTCTTTTGGAAAACATTTTTGCATAGCCTTCAGCTTCCTTCTAAAAATGCAATGTTTAAATTAAATCGAACAGGGATGGATATTGCTGTCCTGTATATGTTTATGCTCTTGCTTCTGGTTTCAGTGCCTTCCCTGATCGACCGGCTAACAACAACCGGCCAACCAGGTTCGGATTTAAATTTACTGTTCTTACTGATTTACTTTTTTATTTTTTATTATTTACCGATGACAGTCATCGTTTTTCTATTGCTTTCCTTCGTTGCCTATATTGGCACATGGATAGCTAAATTCATGCAGCGAAAATTAAAGTTCCCATTACTCTTCAAAATGTGTGCTTATATTTCCACTGTACCATTTATTCTATATACCATCGTTGCAATCCTCTTTCCAATTGATGATACTTTTTTATGGTTTGCTCTATTGTATACGTTTATTTTCTTGGTTAAGATGATTACTGTTTACCCGAAACGCAGAGTACGCTAAGAATCAACTCGTTATTACAAAAAATCGAGTAGGTGACTAACCATTACTTGGTTAGTCGACCTCTCACACCACCGTACGTACGGTTCCGTATACGGCGGTTCAATCTCTTGAGTATC
>NZ_JAGIKX010000008.1:0-89962 GCF_017874635.1 Virgibacillus alimentarius | reverse complement strand
ACTTTGTATTCGTCGTTGAAAACATTGTATCACAAGGAGTTAATATGACCCTTTTTGTTTATCCTTTTCTTTTACACAATTATATGGACTTAATCGATATCACCGCGCTCCGGTCGATTTCATCCCCTTTCCGGTTGATATCCACGCACTCCGGTTGATACATCCGCGCGCTCCTCTGCTTCTTCGATGGTTGGTCCCTCCAGTCGGTCGGCGCCGGATGCCAGTTTTATCCTTATCAGCAATGATTCTGCACATATAAAAATCCCCGAATAACGGCTTCTGCAGCTCTCATTATTCAGGGATCATCCGTCGATTTGCGAAAAATCCTCCTAAAATCAAAAAGGGGTCACAACACGTTTACACCGATCACATCACTTATTTTTATCTCAATTTCATCTTCCAATGCCAAGCGATTATTAAGCACGTCAATCATTAATAACTTCCCTTCTACTTTTTTATAATCATGATCAGCAAAATAAGTGATTTCTACCGTTAAGTCATTGTGCAGTGCACATTGCAACATGGTATCCATTTCTACCTTTTGCTGTTCATCTAAAATTGGCTTCTCCTTGTATTCATCCTGCCTGAACACCTCTTTCAGCATCTCCACGTGCTCGGGCAGCATCAAAGAAGTCCATTTTTTCGTCCCTCGGTCTTTTAAACTCATTTATGCTCCAACTCCTCTATGGTGTTTTGGCCGTCCCGCAGATAGAATATAATCCCGTTTAAATGTTCTTACCTTTTTGCGCCAATAACAATAAGCAACAATCGAATCTTCATTTATACGTATCACTCGAATGCAACGCTCTGTCAGACGATTACTACGATCCATATAAAAGATCCTAATTTTTTCTTTGCGCTGCAAGGAACGATGAAGGATAAAATGCATTAGCAGGACCACCTTTTCGATCATTTGTTCCCATTATAGAACAAAGAACAAACGTTCGCAAGTGGGAGTGGATGGAAAATCTACAAGGGAGCCTGTCCCCTGTTACAGAGCAAGGGTGTTGCTCGAGTTTGGCTCTTAGTCGCGCGAGTTTTTAATTTATTGCGCGAGCTTCATCCAATATCGCTCGCATTCTATTCCTTATTGCGCGTGTGCAGCACTTTATTGCTCGACTTCCTTGCAAGGTTGCTCGAGTTCATCTTTTATTGTTTATCAAAGTATCCTTTCCCTACTTTCAAACCAAAAACCCGCTTATCCTTCTTCCGATAAGCGGGCTTCCGGTCCATTCTTATTCATTACTCGTTGTATCATTCATGTCATTGGAATGATTTTTATTGGATAATAGCGTTTTTACTTCTGTTAAGGTCTGATACATTTTAAACATGATAATTAAGAGTTCACAATAAATTCGGACAAAAAGTGGGCCAACAACGAGCATAAGCAGCCCCATGAAAATATTTACAGGGTCACCATAATAGGACATGCCTTCTGCAATCGTAAATACGGAACCAATAACGACGAAAGCAACACCAATCCAAAAAACAATTTTAATAATTGTCGGTGTAATCATTTTATCGAATTTGACAAAATTCTTGAATTTTTCTTCCATTACCCTATCCCTCCCAACTAATTGTCTATCACTATCATAAAAAAAGTATCATTGCTTTTTATCCCTTCCGTTCACAAAAGGAAATGTCATATATTATGTATGCTATCGCTCAAAACCTGGCTGTCCTTATTCATTACTCGTTGTATCATTCATGTCATTGGAAAGATTTTTATTGGATAATAGCGTTTTTACTTCTATTAAAGTCTCATACATTTTAAACATGATAATTAAGAGTTCACAATAAATTCGCACCAAAAGCGGACCGAGAACAATCATAACCAACCCTAAAAGGATTTGACTCGGATGGCCGTAATAGGACATTCCTTGTACAATCGAAGCGATCGCACCAATAAGAGACAAAGCAACACCAATCCAAAAAACAATTTTAATAATTGTCGGTGTAATCATTTTGTCAAACTTGATAAATTTCTCCACTTCTTTCCCCCCCATCTACTCCTATAGTAAAAAAGATGTGATATCTTTTTTACACCGCCATTAACAAAATAGGAAAAATATTCCTATAACGGTTTTTATGTATGCTATTTTACGACAAAAACCTCCATCTCGCAATGAGACTTATGTCCTTGTTTTCATGCTTTTAAGCCCCATTTCATTATACGAAAACAACCTGCAAATTATTCTGTTTTTTTTCAAAGAGCAATCCACAGCTTACCCCACCCTCGCCTTCCGTTCACATGTATGGTATTCTTACAATTGAAAATAATATAAACTTTAACCACAAGGTGGCTAAGTATGGCACTAGACTATAATAATTCAATCCCTCTTTATGTCCAATTGAAACAAAGAATTGAACAGAACATTTTAGATGGCAGCTACATCGAAAAGATTCCGAGTGAGCGAGAAATTATGGATGAATTTTATGTAAGCAGGAGCACCGTCAGACAAGCAATAACGGAATTAGTAAGCGAAGGCGTGCTTGATAAAAGACCCGGTAGAGGAACTTTTATTTCGATGAAGCCGATAGAGGATTGGCTTGGAAATTTAAGCAGTACCAGTGAGACGATTCAAAGAATGGGAATGGAACCTGGTGCAAAGCTAATTCAGTCAGAAGTTGTCGAATTGCCCGCGCCTCTTAAAAAAATCACCGGAATAACGAAAGCGTTTCATTTTAAACGAGTTCGCTACGCAGATCAAACACCAATGGGGATTGAAAACCATTATTATCCTATTCATTTAGGGAAAAAGATCCGTACCTATGATTTAAATAAGGTTACATTATATGACTTGCTTGAGCTGCAGCTTGGAATTCATACCTTTGAAGCGGATCAGATCATTAAAGCAGGGAATGCAACGAAGGAAGATGCATCCTTATTAGGTATTTCCCCCGGTGAAAGCATGTTGATCGCTAACCGTAAACTAGTCGATGTCCATGGTAAATTTGTAGAATTTGAACATGCTTTTTACCGGGCAGACATGTATTCATTTAAAATTAAACTATCACGCAAACATAACTAGACCTTTCAAACATCGCGTTTGAAGGTCTTTTTTATGGCTAAAACCCCCACATTCCCCACTGGTACGAACATTATGATCATGTTGTATTGCTAAAGATGCATCCTTTAAAATAAAAAATACCGTTTTATCTGAATAGTCCGTTTTTGTAATAAATGGAGTCTTCACGAGATGTTATGTCGAATCCGTTTGGAAAGGTGTGAAACAATTGAATTGGTATATTGCTTGGATCGTCGTATTTTTAGTCGCTATTTTAGGTGTTGGTCTGTATTATTCCCGGAAGATAGAGACGGCAGATGATTATACGATGGCTAATTTCAGTCTGGGGTTCTTTCCTATTTGCGGAAGTATTATTGCAACTGCACTAGGTTCTGCGGCAGTTATTGGTGCTTCCGGTAAGGGATTTCATATCGGCATATCCTGGATGATAACAAGTGTTCCCACTGTTTTTTTCTCCATCCTCGTTGCTGTACTTCTTGGGGCCACGATACGAAAGCTTAAATTGTACACATTGCCGGATTTATTTGTCCGCCGGTTTGGAAAAGCAGCTGGAATTATACCGTCACTTATTATTAGTGTCCTTTATATGACACCAACTTTTGGTATGCAAATTGTTGGCATGGGGGCTATTTTAACGACGATTGTCGATATTCCTCTCCCTGCAGCAATGCTGCTTGGCTTTGTCATATCTGTCGCCTTTACGTTATTAGGCGGACTTCCAAGTGTTGCTTGGACGGATGCTGTGCAATCCGTGTTAATTCTTGCAGGGCTCATCATTATGTTTGTGATGGGACTTCGTTATGTTGGTGGCGTAGATACAGTCATCGAAAATACACCAGCAGAATTTTTTCGTCTATCCGCAATGAATACGACAGAAATGCTGAACTACATGCTCATATTTGGACCATTCTACTTAGTATGGCAAACATCATGGCAGCGCATCTCAGCTGCTAAAACAGAAAAAATAGCGGTGCACGCGGTCTCGACAGGATTTATTTTAACACTCCTTGTTGGCGTATTTGCCATTGGCATTGGCATCATCGCACGGCAAGCCATCCCATTAAATACAGACCCGGATCTTGTATATACGGAATTTCTTGAGGCTGTTTTCCCTCCTGCTATTGGCGGATTCTTTATGGTATCCCTTTTTGCTGCTGTATTAACAGGAGCTACGTCATTTTTATTAAGTGGTGCAATGAATATGTCAAAAGATATTTATCAAGGATGGATTGCACCGGACGCAAGCAGTGAAAAAGTATTGAAAGTATCACGACTTTCCGTCGCAGGTATGGCGCTTGGCGGCTTATTAATCGCCCTTCTAATCACAGACGTCATTGCGATCTATTCGATTGCCTTGTCTCTTTCTGCCATAACGATGGTCATGCCCGTTCTTGCAGCTATGTTTTGGAGGAAAGCAACAAAAACAGGTGTTATTTCAAGTGTTATCGGTTCCTTCATTTTAGCTGTGATCTGGAATCTTTTAGGAAAGCCATTTGGAATACATGAAATTCTTCCCGGACTAATCGTTTCCTTTTTAATCCTTGTTATCGTCAGTCTCCGTACGAGCCATTCAGCTGACGAACAAGTGACAGCTTACTACTTTTCCATGAAAGAAGAGAAGGATCCTGTAGACGAAGAAGAAAGCTTATTAAACAACAGAAGGAAGGTTTTATAATGACGAAAATTGATGTATTATTCACCAATGCAAATGTATTAACACTAGACAAAAATAACAGCCGGTCCAGATCTGTGGCAGTTTCAAATGGGAAAATTTTCGGTATATGGAATGAACCGGAACCACCAAGCAATGTTTTACATACCACCGAGCAAACAAAGGTGATTGATTTAAAAGGGGCAACCTTAATGCCCGGTTTCATCGATACGCACAACCATATTTTAATGTACGGACTCCTGCGTGATCAGGTCAATTGTAGCACGCCCCCTAACGAATCCATCGCAAATATCACCGAAGCAATTGGTCAAAAAACAGAAGAAACACCAGCCGGAGAATGGATCCGGGGCTACGGATTTGATGATACCCTGATTGATGAAAAACGGCATATTACACGCGATGACTTAGATGCAGTATCCCCGAATCATCCCGTTATGATCAGTCATATATCCGGTCACTTAGCAGCAGTCAACTCACTTGCTTTACAATATGCCGGGTTAGATGACAAAGCACCTGATCCCGTATCCGGCGGACATTTTGGCAGGGATCAGAAAGGAAGCTTAAATGGCGTGCTTTATGAACCCGGAGCGATGGAACCTGTTTACAATGTACTCCCGCAAAAAACAGTTGAACAAATGACAGCGGATTTGAAAAACGTATCCAACGAATATGTTGCCCAAGGAATCACAACGAATTCAGATGCGAAAGTAAGTAGTCTTGATGAATTAGAAGTACATCTCAGAGCAGCTCAAACCGGTGCTAACCCTATGCGCGCAAGGTTAATGATCAGCAATGACCTGCTAAGGCAAGAAGGTCCTTTCGGCAATTATACCGCCGCACAATTAGATCGTATGATCAGCGAACAATCCAATGGAAATGCCCGCCTTGACAGTGCAAAAATGTTTCAAGATGGCTCCATTCAAGGCTTAACCGGCGCATTAAGAGAACCCTATTATCAGCACCCTGACATTGACGGCGATTTGATCCATGAACAAGAATCTTTTCAAGAAGAAGTGCTCGATTTGCACCGTAGAGGATTTCGCGTCACCACGCACGGAAACGGTGACCGTGCCATTGGTTCCATTCTCGCTGCATATGAATATGCGTTAGAAAAGTTTCCGATGCGTGATCACAGACACCGGATTGAGCATGTCCAAACCGGTCAACCAGAAGACTTGAAGAAAATGGCTAAACTCCAAGTAGCTGGTTCATTTTTCATCAATCACGTCTATTACTGGGGAGACAGACACGAGCAAATTTTCTTAGGACCAGAGCGCGCACGGCGCATCAGCCCTTTAGCAGAAGCTGCTCAGCATAATTTATTATTCACCCTGCACTCCGATTGCCCTGTTACACCAATATCCCCATTATTTTCCGTCTGGTCCGCAGTCAATCGCACAACAAGAAACGGAAAATTACTCGGACCTGAGCAGCGAATTGATGTTGTCACCGCATTAAAAGCAATGACAATCTATGGTGCTGCATTGAACTTTGAAGAAGAACACACCGGCAGTATTGAAATAGGAAAACAAGCTGACTTCACCATACTCGAAGCAGATCCTACAACTGTACATCCGGATGAAATAAAAGACATCACCATCCAAGCAACTTTTATCAACGGCCAGTCCGTTTACGAAAACAAAAACCTTATCACAAGCTAAAAACCGTACCAACGAAGGCAATCTTTTCGATGTGGAAAAGATTGCTCTTTTTGATTGAGCCTATTTCCGATGTACCGGATTAACAGGATCGGTCGATATTTCTACTACTCCGGTTGATACACTCACGTTCCAGGCGATACTTCCACTCCTCCGGTTGATATACTCTCACTCCGGTCGATACTTCCGCTCCTCCGGTTGATACTCTCACGTTCCGGGCGATACTTCCGCTCCTCCGGTTGATACTCTCACGTTCCGGGCGATACTTCCACTTCTCCGGTTGATATACTCACGTTACAGGCGATACTTCCACTTCTCCGGTTGATATTTAAAGAGGGTGGAGAGATGAAAGTCCAAAAAGTAATTGTGGAAGAAAAACCATATCCGTTATACATACTGCTAGATAAAAAATTTAGGGCTTGTCAACTAAAGTGTGTAAGTTGCTCTAAATACTTTAACACACGATCTTTCAAGCGGTCATGAACGAGCAGCTGGTTCATCACCATCTCCCAGTTTTGGATATGGCCACCTTCCCATTCATTTTCGAGTTCTTGCACCCGTAAAAACAATACTTTTAGAAGAGTGTTCTCGTTAGGGTATGTGTTAAAATAAACTTAAGAAGTATAATTACGAGATCGATTTTGAACGATCGGGCCATTCAGTGGTATAAAAGCTATTGTGAAAATGTTTTCTGATCATTTCATTAACGAATTAAACCGCAAGAATCAAAAAGAATTGATCGCCCCTTTTTAGTATGCTGAATACTAAAAAGGGAGTGAAATTATGAACAATAAATCCATTGGATTACTTCAGGGAATTGCATTATATATAGCAGCCATTTTAGGGTCAGGCGTCCTCTTTTTATCAGGTGTAACGGCATCGATGGCGGGTCCAGCATCGATTTTGTCATGGCTTATCGTTATTTTAATTAGTTTTCCACTTGCCTACTCTTTTGCAAGCTTGGCTGGGAAATATCCAGATGTCGGCGGTGCAGCAACTTTTGTTAGAAAATCTTTTGGATATCATCTTGGTAATATTGTTGGATGGTTTTATTTTGTAACCGCAGCTGTTGGACAGACAATTGTATCCATGACTGGTGCTTTTTATGTTGGTGATGCGTTTGAATTATCACCTTTTATAACAACTACAATTGCCGTATTGATTTTGGTGACCGCGGGTGTTTCAAACTATTATGGTGTAAAAGTCAGTGGTAAAGTCGCATTGATTTTAAGTGCTATGCTACTTGTACTTTTACTGTCAGCAGTATTTGTGTCATTACCTAACATACAATGGGGGAATTTTACTCCGCTTATTCCAAATGGATGGTTTTCCATTGGAAGTACTGTAACAGTTATATTTTGGGCATTTTTCGGTTGGGAGGCTATCTGTAATTTAGCCAATAATTTTAGGAAACCGGACAAAGATATTGTCAAAGGGTCTATTATTAGCGCGGTAATAATTGGCGTACTATTTTTGGCATTAAGTTTGGTCACCATTGGTACAGGCACGTATGGTAGTGAGGAAAGCAATCTATCTCCTATCGGAATTATAATGGGGGATGCAGTAGGTGTCGGCGCTAAATATGTAACAGCTATTTTAGCCTTAATCATTTGCACTGGAACTTCGAATGCATTTGTGGCCAGTCTCACGCAATTAGGATATTCATTAAGCAGAGATGGGGCTTTTCCCAAAAACCTTTCAAAGCTACATACAACAACCCAAATTCCGAGAAGGATGGTATTGTTTATAATCTGCTTTTCAGTAGCAGGGGTTTTCATAGTAAATGGTTTATCTTTGGCGTTCGATGATATTTTGTTTATCCCAACGTCCCTCGGAATTTTAGTCTATATAATATCAATGGCAGCAGGGGTGAAGTTGTTTAAGAGGAGCACACTGCCATGGTGGGCATCATTAATCGCTTTTATTTCATGTTTGTTGGTAATTCCTTTTTTCCAGTTATATATATTTGTCCCGATTATTATCATGGTCTTATATGTAATTTATATGGTTTTGGATAAGAACATTTTTGCCTACAAAGAAAAGGTGAAATCTGATGAAGAATAAAGATATCAATAATATTTCTAAAGACATTATGTGGAAAGCAACAGTATTATGTGATTCAGCTTATGATGGGATATTTTTTTATGCGGTAAAAACAACAGGTATTTTTTGCCGACCGTCTTGCAAATCAAGGGTTCCAAATAGTGATAATGTATCCTTTTTTTCTAATGCAACGGAGGCGCAAAAGGCAGGATATCGTCCTTGTAAGAGGTGTCGACCCGATTTGAAATCAGTGACTACTTATGACCCATTCAAATTAGTTGTAAAAGAAACGATGGAGTTCATCGAAGATAATTATGGGCAAACTATACTTTTGGATGAACTAGCAACCGTAGTGGGAATTAGCGGTTTTCATTTAAATCGCCTTTTTAAAGAACGAACCGGGTATACACCACGCTTGCATCTCGAAAAGGTCAGAATTAATAAGGCCAAGGAGCTTCTTTTAACAACCACCTTAAACAGCACTGAAGTTGGTTATCAGATCGGATATCAAAGTATATCCAGCTTTTATAACGCATTCAAACGGAATACTGGACTTTCACCATATCAATTTCGGGTCAACATGACAGCTAACCATCAATAATTTTCCTATTCTGATCAATATTCACTAAAACTAAACCGAAGGAGATACGGATATGATCTTTTATGATGAATGCAATACAATCATCGGTTGTTTGCGATTTGTTTTCAAAGAGGATGGTTTACTCGAACAAGTCTTACTGAACGATGACCGTTGGCATGCTTTGGTTACTAAGCACAAGATAAAACGAAATCACGAGATTGGAAACCCTATTTGTCAACAATTTCAGGAGTATATTCATGGGGATCGCAAACAAATTGATGTCCCGTTTGAACTAACAGGGACACCATTCCAAAAGCAAACATGGGCAGCATTAAGAAGCATTCCCTATGGAGAAATACGATCTTATTCTGAAATAGCTACTTTTATTGGGAAACCTAAAGCGACTCGTGCAGTTGGCCATGCTAACGCTATTAATCCACTGCCTATACTTATTCCTTGTCATCGTGTAATAGGGAAAAATAAAAAACTGACTGGCTATGCCGGGGGAACGGATAAGAAGAAACAGTTACTGTTAATTGAAGGCGTTATGATTTATTAGCAAATAAAAGCTTACTACTATCAATCGCCTGTCTACGGCAATCGGAAGCGATTGTTGCAGATCAAAAGCCTAATTCCTCGATAAAATATAAGAGGATTTAGTTTTTTATTTGTGGTGCATTCTTATTCACTGTAACCAATTGTCATCTAACAATTACATTGTGTATTGATGTAAATGGATTTTTAGTAGTTTACTCTTGATAAAATCCTACTCCCAATCCGGACGATACTTCCACTCCTCCGGTTGATACTCTCACGTTCCGGACGATACTTCCGCTCCTCCGGTTGATATACTCACGTTACGGACGATATTTCCGCCCCTCCGGTTGATACTCTCACGTTCCGGACGATACTTCCACTCCTCCGGTTGATATACTCACGTTCCGGACGATATTTCCGCCCCTCCGGTTGATTCCCTCCCACTCCAGGCGATATTCGCACATTTCCAGTTGATACACACAGCCACACAGCCCCTCGGTCCCACGAACGCTGCACGTCTACTTTCCTCCATCCAATCCTTTCCTAAATCAATTATCTTACAATTCCGTCATGTACTTTACTTCAATTTTGACAGCATGTATTATATAATTATAAATTATTATTTTTTTAAAAACATATGTTATAGGTTATTGGTTATTCTAATAGTATATAGTAGATGGAGGAGAAAACGATGATTAAGGTAATCACCTATGGAACATTTGATCTAATTCATAGTGGGCATATTAATTTGCTGCGCCGTGCCAAAGAAATGGGCGATTACTTAATCGTTGGGCTATCTACGGATAAATTTAATACATTAAAAAACAAAAGAGCCTATCATACATTCGAAAATCGCAAAATAATTCTTGAATCGATTCGCTACGTTGATCAAGTGATTCCTGAGGTAACATGGGACCAAAAAATGGATGATGTCATCAAACATCACATCGATATCTTCGTCATGGGAGATGACTGGAAAGGGAAATTTGACTTTTTAAAAGATTATTGTGAAGTTATTTATTTACCAAGAACCATTGGTGTATCCACGACAAAGATTAAACAGGATCTGCACCGAGTCAGGGATCGCTAAAATCAGCGACAATTTTCACCACGGTTTTCTTTTTCCACGATGAGAATCTGCACGAGTTCAGGTAATTTCTACTAAATCACAGATAGTATTTTCCACTTCACAAAAATTATTCCTGCATTTTTTTCCTTAGATTACAATAATTACTTACAAAATTGTAATAATTTTTTAATGTACTTATCACGCAGTTCATAGTAAAATGAAAGATGGTCGTAATATTTTTCGGGTGTACTGTTTAATATTCGACTTTATTCCCAATGCAAGTTCGACAAATTTTTTTTGGATTCATATAGATTAAGGAATCAACTAATTTTAAGGAGTTTTAAGTATGAAAAGGAACGACAATCCTCAAACTCGGGTGACGCGAAATAAACCGAAAAAGAAATTACGTAAAGGGCGAGTTTTTACCTTGATTTTGATTTTAGCCTTTCTTTCCGTTGCGAGCTATGCAACTTATCTTTACGTCAAAGCAGATTCTGCTCTCTCCGGTTCCTATGAAGACAATGGAAGAGAAAAATCTGATCTTCGGGAAACAATCGTCGATCCAAAATTCGATAACGTCTCCATTCTCCTCATGGGAGTGGATGAAAATAAGAAAAGAGACAATGCTGGCAGTGCACGAACCGATACATTGATGCTGGCCACATTAAATAAAGATGAAAAAAGTGTAAAAATCGTCAGCATACCGCGGGATACATTGGTTTACCTCCCAGAAGTCGGCTATGAGACTAAAATTAACCATGCACATGCCTTCGGTGGCTCAAAGGCAACGATGAACGCTGTTGAAAGTCTGCTCGATGTACCCGTTGACTATTATGTCAAAGTGAATTTCGAAGCTTTTGTTGAAGTGGTGGACTCATTAAACGGAATTGAAGTCGAAGTTCCGTACGAATTCAAAGAATCGAATTCCAAAGACAAGCGAGACTCCATTCACCTGAAGAAAGGGTTGCAAACACTGAACGGTGAAGAAGCACTCGCATTAGCCCGAACCAGAAAGTTAGACAATGATATTGAACGTGGAAAGCGTCAGCAAGACATTGTCAAGGCTGCTATTAAGAAAGCAACATCCATCAGTTCCGTACTAAAATACGATAATATGATCGATGCGGTTGGGGACAATATGAAAACGAATCTGACTTTTGATGAAATGAAAAGCCTTGTCGCCTATGGTACAAGCAAGGATGACTTAGATATCGAAACATTGCAGCTGGAGGGCACGGATTACCAGCCTTCAGGTACCTATTACTGGAAAGTGGATGACGCTGCACTTGCGGAAACACAAAGCAAATTAAAACAACATCTCGAACTAGAAGATACAAATCCGAACACAGAAGATCCTAATCAAAGTCCAGAGCAAGACCCGAACCAGGATCCAAATCAATATCCGGAACAAAACCCAGAGCAAGACCCATACCAGGACCCTAATCAAAACCAGGATCCAGAACAATCCAATGAACGGCCATACAATGAATATCCGGATCCGCCAGCAAATGATTCACTCGATGAAGAATATCAATACTAAAACAAAAAAAGGTTGCTAATCTATGAAACTAAGATTAGCAACTTTTTCTTTTTCTATTTATTCTACTTTCCTATTATCTCCTGTCATTCTGCGGATTCCATTTAACAGGGGCTTACGATTATAGGTAGTAATTCCGGCAATTTCTGCGATAAGCTGAATACCTAATATAATCACGCCAAGTAAAAACAGGGACGTTAGTAGTCTAGCACTGTTAAATACAATCGCCATTCCGCCAAAGAATATACTAAACACATAGATAATTAAGACAGATGCGCGATGAGAATACCCCATGTTGATCAACTGATAGTGAATGTGTTTCTTATCTGGTGTTGCAATTCCTTGATTATTAATTGCCCGTCGAATAATGGCAAAAATCGTATCAAAAATCGGAATCGCGATCACAATGAGCGGTACGAGAAAACTAAAGAAAGCAACGTTCTTAAATAAACCCAGCATAGAAACAATCGCGATCGAATACCCTAGAAAAAGCGCCCCGGTATCTCCCATAAAAATCTTGGAAGGATAAAAATTGTGATACAGGAAACCAAAGCAACTTCCTACTAGAATAACACATAAATACACGACGAGTAATCGATGATCGATGAACCCCATCACGAGAATACTCGTTAGACCAATTGCAGAAACACCTGCTGCCAGGCCATCTAAACCATCGATGAGATTAATCGCATTAGCAGCGGCAACAATCCAAAAGATCGTCATCGCAATGCCAAAATAGCCCAAATGCACGGTTCCTAAAAACGGAAGCGTCAGCTTTTCAATAATGAGTCCCGAAGAAACGACAACTATTGCAGCTGCAGTTTGGCCAGCGAGTTTGTAGATCGCTTTAAACTCAAATATGTCATCCAGCATTCCGGTAATAAGCATGATACACGCACCTAGAACGATGGCATTTAATTGTGGATGCATTGGCTGCAGGTAAAGAAATCCCGCTACGACACCAATAAAAATGGCCAGTCCACCCATACTCGGTTTCAAACCTTTATGCATTTTTCGATTATTCGGTTTATCAACGACATTCCATTTTTTTGCTAATTTAATGATAACTGGAGTAACAAGTAATGTTGTTGCACAAGAAATGATAAATGCGATGACCAACTCACTTATATTCCACATATATACACCTCTAGCTAACGTAACTGTATCGTATTTTAATGGTTCTACTCTATTCTATCAATTTCTATGCTAAAAGTATATCATTCTATGAATAATATCCTGTCTTTGTCTTTCACGTGAAAAAACGCTCCGGCTCCCCATCAACAGGGGATAGATCCGGGTTTCCCTATTGATTATTTTTTATAGATTGGTACTTCTAAATATAATATATATGAGTCCAGTTGTCGATAAATGTTGTATAATCGCTTAATTTGTCCGAAAAACCAATCTTTATCAATCGTGTTTTGGGACTTCGCATTTTCTTTTCCAATTACATTCGCAAGGTTCCAGCGCATGGAATATAAAGTACGCTGCCCATTTACAAAATACATTCCCTTTATATATGGTGCTCCACCTATAATGGATTTTTCCAGCGTATCCCAGCCTTCATCAAATGCCTTCTTAGCTCTGCAGGATAATGAATGATCCGATTCGTCCGTGATCCCGTAAATATTATAAACCCACTTCTTTGTTTTCGCTGTTTCCCCTGGAACCGTTACTTTGATGCCGTCCTTGTCTTTTTCAACATACGTGATATGCCCAGATCGATCAACCGGTATTCCATATGCTGCTCCAGCTGATCCTCTTTCTACTTCTAACGTTGCATGGGAGACTAATAGAATTTCATTAATGCCATGTTCTCGTCCAGCATCAATAAAAGCTTGCTCCTTATCTTTTAGGATATCAAATCCTTTTAAATAATTATGCAGTACCTCATTCGTAACGACCCTTGGTCTGGATAAATCGAGTAATTGAAATTTATCCTTGTCATCTTTCAATAAATTAGCAGGGTCAAAATAAGTTTCTACGTCTTTATAATCCCGAATAGCAATGATTTTCTCCTTCAATTGAGCAGTGCTTTCATCTTTCATATGCATTTTTATTGCTTCTTCAAACGTTACATTGTAATGCTGATAGGTCAATTTTTCTTGGTATCTGGCAATTTGGTCTAGTTTCTTAAACGTATATTTATCCGCGATGCCACTTACAGGTAAACCATAATCCCTTTGAAATTGTTCAAGCTTCCGTTGTGTCAGGCTGCCAAATTTATTGGTAATTGGCAGTCTTCCATACCCAAGCGATACCAAATTTTCCTTCAAATACTTCACGTCTTCATGCCGTCCACCATTTTGCAGCGGACTGAGCAATATTTCATCCATTTTATACAGCGTGTCTGCATTTACCTGACCTGTTACAGAAAGTTCATAGAATGCCTGGAACTCTTTGATGCGGTCAATGGTATACGCTCCCAGTTTACTTGATATTTCGATGCCGCCGAAGCCAATTTGATTTAAGGCATTTTTAAGACGTTTAATCCCTGGATGTTTATCCTCTGCATAGTTAATAGCAGCAGCAAGAGCCTCATATAACTTAAATCGTGTGACATCATCCATGATTCCACTGATTGGCAGTCCATGTTTTCGCTGAAATTTTTTCACTTTTCGTTTCATGCGACCCCCAAATTTGTTCGATATACTGACCTTGCCAAATCCTAAGTTATTTAAATGCTCTTTTAGGATAGGAAGATCCCTGTGCCGTTTTCCTTCACGCAGTGGACTATTCAGTATTTCATCAATCTTTTTTAGTGTGTCGACATTCACCTGTCCTGTTACTGGCAGCTCATAAAATGACTGAAATTCTTTTATGCGATCTACTGCATAGGGCCCTAATTTATCAGAAACCATAATTCCACTAAATCCAATTCGATTTAAATCTTTTTTTAACTTTTTAATACTTGCAAGTTTGATTTCCGGATCATTAATCATGACATGAAATATTTTATTTATCTTGATGACTGTCGAATTATCGATGATTCCGGTGATAGGTAAGCCTTGATCTTTTTGAAATTCCTTTACCCGCTCTTTTGTAAGTGGACCAAAGTTCGGTGTGATTGCGATCGTTCCATATCCTATCCAATTCAGCATTATTTTTAATGGAATCAAGTTATCGTGCTGTTCATGAGGCTGAATCGGACTTGCCAAAAGTCCATCTACCTTTATTTTCTTGTCGTTTATCTTCGCGATATAACTTTCCTCTTTTTGTTGTTCCCCTGCATGATTCTCAACGTCCGCATCTAATTCTGCGGTATGACTTGAATTTGCTAGCTTAGGTTCCAACAGATTCTACCCCCTCATGACATATCATTGTCGTTTTCACTTTGTTTTTTACAAGAAATCAATAAAGTATTTCCTTAGTCTTACATGCAACATCGATCCAATTAAAAACAAAATCAACGTAACCATCCAAAAATAGGCCGTCACACCTGGCTCCTCTATAAAATGCCAACCGACTCCGAAAAATCCAGCCCGGTACCCATCAATTAAATACGTTAATGGATTAAGTCTGACAATTGCTGTAATGATTGCAGTTGCGATGGACCCATCCTGTTTAATATTGGAAACATCCCATAAAATTGGGGATATATAGATTCCAATCCGCATCGTTGACGTTAAGAGCTTATGAACATCCCGAACCAATGCAGATAAAGTCGATAAGATTAATGCAAGTGCATAGGTGAAAATATACGTAGCAATTGCAAAATACGGGATTTGCAAATAATAGATATTAATCGGATAGCCTCCGAATTGTAAAATAACAATAATAATGGCGACTAATCCGGCGTGTACCATAAATCGTGCGCAAATCACATAATTTGGTATAATACTCATCGGAAAATTCATTTTCGAAACGATCTTTAAACGGGAAAAAATCGACTTAGACCCATTTGTTGTGGATTGGCTAAAGAACAGCCATACCATATATCCTGCCATAAGCCAGTATAAAAATGGAACCACCATATCCCCAACTGGGACGTCTGCTCTTTGCCTGATACCAACCCCGAATACAAGCCAATAAATCATGATAAGTATCGCTGGTGTGATAAGCTCCCAGGCCATCCCTAAGTAATTATTTTTATTGGCACTTTTCATTTCAAATAAGGCCATTTTACGTATTAAATACATATTGTTTATCTGTTCTTGAATTACCTTAATGACTGATTTCATTGTATTTCCTCACATATCTCATCTCTTTACAATCACTAGATCTTCAACCTGATCATTGCGCAAAGAAAATAGAAAGTCATAGACAGAACCATGGTATAAAAGATTATTTTTATCCTCTAGATGTGGTTCGCCGAGTTGTTCCGTAACATCCTCTTTTAGCACCGTATGGTGAACAGGGATGGAGATTTCTTGCTTGTCTTCGTCACTTCCGGAAAATACCTCTTCCGGCTCATTTCCTTCTGAGATTTCTTCTAATACAGGATGTGAACCGATTGTGGCTTGCATTTGACCCGCAATCGCTGCATCATCAGATTCCCCAGAAATCTCTTCCAGCAGATCACTGCTAATCCAACCTTCTTTATCAGCATGTACTCCGGCAATTTTCAACCAGTGAATCGCTTCTCCTTCATCTTCTTCCTTATTTTCTATTTGATAGATTTCACCGAAATTCGCAAAAGCACTTGCTTCACTATCAAGGTCCGGTTCCGTACGAATATGTGCACTGGAAACGGTCACATATTGAATTTCTTGCTCATTCTCTTCCCGTTCTTCCTCCGCTTCAGGCGCAGCTGTTTCCTTTTGCACAGGCTCTGGCTCTGGCTCTTCCTCTATCACTGCCTCTGATTGTGCAGCTTCCTCTTGGAAAAATCCTTCCCAAGGTTTAGCAAGATAGATCGCGGTACCTACTGCCACAAAAAGGAGCAGGAGCAACGTAATAAACACATTGGAAGAGAGAAATGAAAATTTCCTTTTATAATTATCGGCTCTTGAAGCTTTATTACGGGGGAGCAGTAACACTGGATCGCGTATTGCATCCTTCTCGTCCTTATTCTCTTCTTGCTCCAGCTTGCTTCGTTTCTCCATCACACGTTGTCTAAAATTCCTCTTTTCCTCATCGGATAGAGCTTTAAATTGTTTTAGGAATTTGCGATACTGAGGTAAAACTTCAATTCTTTTTCCATATGCCCTTACTTCCCCAGCTTCGAGCCATAAGACTTTATTACAAAATTTCCTTACTTGCTGGAGGGAATGACTGACAAAGAAAATCGTTTTCCCCTTCTCCTTAAATTCATTCATTTTGTCATAGCACTTCTGCTTAAACGTCTGGTCTCCAACAGATAAAGCCTCATCAATAACAAGTACGTCTGGGTCGATATTGACAGATATAGCAAAACCTAAACGCGATTTCATCCCGCTGGAATAATTTTTAACAGGCTGATCAATGAAATTGCCAATATCCGCAAATTCAATCACTTGAGGCATCAGCGCTTCAATTTCTTTCTTTGTAAAGCCGAGCATCAAACATTTATATTCAATATTATCGCGACCCGTTAATTCCTTATCTAGTCCGGAAGCAATGGCTATAATGGAAACCTGACCGTTGACAGTAATCTCACCCGTCGTTGGTGGTGCGACACCGGAAATCAGATTGGATAACGTGGATTTCCCTGCCCCATTAACTCCCACCACACCAATGACATCACCCGGATCAGCGGTAAAAGATATATGTTTAACTGCATAAAAATCCTCTCCATATCGGTTAGGTGCGAACACACCCTTTAATCGATCGGAGGAATCCTTATACATTTTATATTTCTTTGTTACATTATGAAAAACTACAGAATGATTCATCATTTATCTCCATCTATTAAAAAACAATTTCATCAAAATATTAAACGATAATTCTATCTATATTACTATAACAAATTTATAGAGTAGAATCGACAAGAAATTATAAAATCTACGGATGCACAAACAAGTCTAGCCCCTATAGGAACTAGACTTGCCTTCTATAAATATCGAACAATGTTAAATTTTAGTAATGGATTATCCAGCTTGTTGTACATATTCTTAATTTGGGTCACTTGCTTGACAGCCCATCCAATATCTGTCGCATATTGCGGATATCCTGGATTTGCTGGATTCCAGCGCATTTTATAGAGCGTATTTTGATAATATTGATTGTGAAGATAGCTGCTGCCAATGAATTTGGCACCGCCTCTTATCGCTGCCTCAGGGGAGAACCACCCTTCCTTGTAGGCAGTAAACGCTCCTAATCGTTTTGGATCACTGTCAGCTGCGCCAATACCAAACATATTGTACGTTGTCTTTATGCTGGTTAGGCGATGTTTATTGCTTGAATTAACTAATTCGAGATGACCAGAATTATTTTTTCCTACCTTTATTCCATTTGCTAGATTCGAAGATCCATTTCCTGTCTCAAGAAGCGCATGGGAAATAAGATAGATTTCATTGACAGAATGACGGTTACCTCCATCGATAAATGCTTGTCCTAAACCTTGGAGGACACCTTTTCCTCGCAATACATTATTTAAGGAACGCGCTGAAACATGCGCACTCTCCGTTAAATCTAAATGTTGAAAGGTGTCATTATTCGTTGGATCCAAATAAAACTTAACATCTGCACGTGTCGGATTTCTCCACGTATTATAGCTGATTTTATGCCACTGACTTCCCTTATTTATAATATGAACGACCGACCCTTTAGGTAACGTTCCGTAAATATGGCTACCAGTGCTGGAAGAAGCACGAACATTCAAGTTTGCTGTTGTTCTGGCAACACCATTGCTGATAGTGACATAGTTAGCTGAAATATAAGCTGGCTTGTTTCTATATTGATCTGTTTGCTGCAATTGATTCATTTGAATATCCAGTGCACGCTCCAGCGAAATATCGTATTTAGAATACGTAACTTTCTCTCGCGTTTCCATGGCCTTATCAATTGCTGCAAGTGTTTCTTCATCTGCAACCCCAGTTACAGGAAGATCATAATCCCGTTGAAATTGCTTTATGCGTTTTTCGGTAAATGATCCATAGTAATTCGTTACCTTAATACCGCCATAACCGATTTGATTCAATTTCTTTTTAAGCGAGATTGTGTCTTTATGGCGTTTTCCCTTGCTCAATGGATTTGGCAAAAGACTCTCGATCTTAGATAACGTGGCTTTATTCGCTGCTCCAGTTACCGTTAAACCGTAGTACTTCTGGAACTGCTTGATTCGTTTTTCCGTGAAAGACCCATAATAGTTCGTTTTCCTAATACCACCATAACCAATTTTATCTAAGTCTTTCTTTAAGCCGATTGTGTCTTTATGACGCTTCCCTTTGCTCAACGGGTTTGGTAATAGACTTTTGATCTTGGATAACGTGGCTTTGTTCGCCGCTCCAGTTACTGTTAAACCGTAATACTTCTGGAATTGCTTGATTCGTTTTTCCGTAAATGATCCATAATAATTCGTTTTCCTAATACCACCATAACCGATTTTATCTAAGTCTTTCTTTAAGCCGATCGTATCCTTATGACGCTTCCCTTTGCTTAATGGATTTGGCAAAAGGCTCTTGATTTTCGATAACGTGGCTTTGTTCGCCGCTCCAGTTACTGTTAAACCGTAATATTTCTGGAACTGCTTTACGCGTTTTTCGGTGAAAGAACCGTAATAGTTCGTTTTCCTAATACCACCATAACCAATTTTATCTAAGTCTTTCTTTAGACCGATCGTATCCTTATGACGCTTCCCTTTACTTAATGGGTTTGGTAATAGACTTTTGATCTTGGATAACGTCGCTTTGTTCGCCGCTCCAGTTACTGTTAAACCGTAGTACTTTTGGAACTGCTTGATTCGTTTTTCCGTGAAAGACCCATAATAGTTCGTTTTCCTAATACCACCATAACCAATTTTATCTAAGTCTTTCTTTAAGCCGATTGTGTCTTTATGACGCTTCCCTTTGCTTAATGGGTTCGGCAAAAGGCTCTTGATCTTAGATAACGTCGCTTTGTTCGCCGCTCCAGTTACTGTTAAGCCATAGTACTTCTGGAACTGCTTGATTCGTTTTTCCGTGAAAGAACCGTAATAGTTCGTTTTCCTAATACCACCATAACCAATTTTATCTAAGTCTTTCTTTAAGCCGATCGTATCCTTATGACGCTTCCCTTTGCTCAATGGATTTGGCAAAAGGCTCTCGATCTTAGATAACGTGGCTTTATTTGCTGCTCCAGTTACTGTTAAACCGTAGTACTTTTGGAACTGCTTGATTCGTTTTTCCGTGAAAGACCCATAATAATTCGTTTTCCTAATACCACCATAACCGATTTTATCTAAGTCTTTCTTTAGATCAATAACCCTTGAATCCCTTACTCCCTTTTTTAAAACAGAAGATTTGGGACTACTACGTGCAAAAAACTGTATTCTGTCTTTCTTTACGGATTCCTCAGAACTTTTCAATGAATTTTCCTGATCCGCTTCAGATGCTTCAGGATTCTCTTCTTCGTCTGATTTCTTATCTTGTGATGAATTTAGTTGTTCCTTTTCATCTGTTTCCTGATCTTCCGACTTATTGGAACCCTCGTCCGTTTCTGAATCCACATCTTCATCCAATACGGGCTCCTCATTCTTATCTAATTCCTCTTCCCCATCCAATATTGGCTCCTCAGAAGCTTCAGAGTTTTCCTCTTGATCCAATTCGCCTTCTTCTGAGGTGTTAGACTGCTCTTCTTTGTCTAATTCCTCAGCCGTTTGAGTGTCTCCTTCTTCTTCCGACACTTCAGATTCACTTTCGGATAATTTATCCTCTTCTGATGCTTCCGGTTCATCCTCAGGGGACTCACTCTCTTCCGATGTTTCAGATCCATCCTCAGATGACTCAGATTCTCCTAGATTTTCAGGACTTTCTTCAGAAACTTCCTCATCATCTATTTCAATTTCATCTGGGGAATCAATGTTTTCTTCAGGTACTTCACCGGCTTCCGAATCAGATTCCTCTTTTTCTTCACTTTCTTCGGATTCCTCTGTGTCGGCTTCTTGTCGAAGAACAGATAGCATCTCTTCTATTTTCACCAATGTTTCTTCATCAGCGGTGCCTGTCTCAGTCAAACCATGATCTGCTTGAAATTGTGTAACAGCAAGCTCTGTCTCGTTATCATAAGTTGGAGATGGATCTTCCGAGAAGTGTCCGTAGTCTAAATTTGTTAAATCTTTTTTTAGCTGAACTATATGATCCCCGTGATCGCCAATGTGGTATTTAAGTTGTTGTTCATTTTCATCTGACACGGCATCTTGTTGGTCCTCTCCATCTTCCTCCTTCCCTTCGTTCTTTGCATCCTCATTCTTCATAATATCTGATTCTTCATTTTCAATTTCTATTGGGGCGTCTTCTTCTATGTATGCATTTTCTGCTGCTAGTACAGATGAACTTATATAAAAAAAGGAAAAGAATACTGCCAATAGAATCAAAGACTTTCTTACCATTTCTTTACTACCATCTCCTTTATTCCCTCTATAATTCTATTCTATTATCGGTTACTTATGTACTGATTTCAATAGATTTTGTCACATTTGGGATATATATCTAAAAAATTTATAATGAATAAAACTTTACAAAATTGAAAGGATACAGATTATACGTTTGAATAGTATAAACGGTTTAAATAAGCAGCAAGATTTAACGCTGATACTATAGATTAGAAGACGATTAAGTTGAAAGAAGATGAAAATAGCATTAAAAGTATGGGAACAATATTTCACTTGTGTTCGAACCTTTTGGATAGAGAAAAACACCCTTTATCATAGGCTAGGGCTATGATAATATAAAAAAGAAGATGCTAGACGCTCATTTAGATAATAATTTCATTCGTTCGATTACAGAAAAATTGTGTTTATGAGTTCAGAATAAAATCCGTGCTAACTATAGCTATTCGGAGGAAGGGAAACCCAAAAAAGGAAGGTATGCCATAGCCTTCCTATGTTTCCTATTCTTTAAATATATTGATATTTTAGTCTATATTAGATTTTTCATTATATATTTGTAATATTCCGCCCTTAGCATGGCAACTTCTGACTTAAGGGATGCAGTTGCCGGTCCATCATTCACTTCAAATAAGTATAATTTTCCGCTTTTATCAATACCTATATCCATCCCCAATGACATGATATGTGTACCTCTTAATTCTTCTACCATATAAGGTAAAGTTACTGCTAATTTGTTTAAATTATCATTTATTTTTTCCCAATCATCACCAAAGTTCGCTTTTAAAAAAGGTTTAGGGTCGCTTATTCCTCCACCCTGATTTACGTTTGAAATCACTTTTTGTCCAATACCGATTCTTATATAGTTTTTTGCACTCTCCCATTTCCCTTTTCCGTTTTTTTCAACATGTATTCTACAGTCGAATGGATCCCCTTGCAATGTTCTAGAAGATATATATTTTTGTAATATATACCTTTTGTCTATTATATTTTCTTTAGAGAAATTTTTAAATTCCTCAAGAGATAGTGCTTTCTTTTCTGTCTGATGACCAAGTATATAATTTTCCTTTTCCTGATTTAATATATAGACACCCCTTCCGCGTATTCCACTCGACGGTTTCAAAACAATAGTTGAATGTTTATCTAAAAACTCTTGGACATCGTTAAAATTTTGGACTCTACGCGTAGGTATTACAAGATGTGCAAATTCATTCTCACCTAATAATTTTTCTTGTAACTTTTCTTTACTAAGAACATTTGAACGATTATCAGATAAAAACGTTTTATTTCTCAAAAATCGCATGATTTCTCTATTTTTTCTTTTAAAGCAGTAAGGTGCTATATCAATAAATGGGGGTATGTCAACCTTTACAGTTACCCAAGTACTGTTTATATACATTTTTCCTTCAACCCTACCTGATTCAATATCTACATCACGTGGACGTAGATATATAAGATCCATTCCTTGATATTTGCATAACATGGCCGTCAACTTAGCCAAAGCAGTCGGGTTTTTAAAGTTTGTCATGAAGCCAATTATCATATTAATTATCCCTCTATATTATTTAGGTTTCGTATTTATAAGCAACAATATGCTTTACTGTTACGGAAGGCCGTATACTGTCTAATAATTATGATTCCTTGCTTTCAAATTCTTAAATATACTCTAACTTACTCTTATCTTAATTTTTTACTTTTGTTTTCCCTTTTAATAAACCTCCTATTACACGCACAGGTTCTGTAACGCGCCAACTAGTACTATTTCTGATAGATGAAAGTTTATCCTTATAGGAATCTCTTTCCATCCTTAGCTCTTCTTGCATTTTTTTAGCATTTTCAAGCTTTGTTTGTGTCTCCTTAAGCTCTGTTAGTAATTCATTAATATATTTCTTGTCAACTTCTTTCTTTTTCTTCGTTATATTATCTTTTATCTCAAAGCCCATTTTAATTTCTTTTGTCCAATCAGAAGATTTTACATCAGAAACTTTGGATTTTTTGGAACCTTTTTTGCATACTCTCTTAAACTTATCCACTTTTTCCTTTTCATGACTTGCAACGACGACTACTACGTTACCATTTTTTAAATTTTTAGTATACCCATGAAGCTCTCGTTTAGTAGCCTGTCGTCTAATCCAATTACGATATCCTACGTTTTGAACTTCTCCTGTTACAATATATTTTTTAGCATAGAGAGGGGGCTGAGGTAATGATTTTACTTCTACATAATTTGTATAATTCTGTTTTAAAGTATTAACGATATCAACAAAATCAAAATACATGTTTGTATGGTTTGAAGACTTCCCCTTTGTTTCTGGAAAGTAAAAGTCCATTAAAAACGATGCTATACTTCTCGGTTGACCTTCAGTAGGGAACATATGCATGGAAATATTTGCAGATGCGTTAACCTCTAATACAACAGCCTCTTCACCATCGAACAGCATATCAATACTTCCATGTATAATATTTGGGAGAGCATTGAGTGTATCAATAGCTAATTGCTTAACATGTTCAGGGACCGTATCTGTAATATCATATAAATCAACACCTTGAGTTAAAGTACTCTTATTCTTTACCATTATCGTTTTTCCATTTTCTAAAATACTGCTCAATTTATAATTGTTTTTCCGTAGAACATCTTTTAGTTCTTTATCAATTTTAATTGGCCTAGCGGCAAGATAAGGATTATCTTTTCGTGATTCATTTTTTTCGTTAATTAATTTTTCAATTGAACTTTCTCCATCACCTGTTACTTTTGGAGGCTCTCTTCTAAGAGCAGCAACAGCAACATTATTCACTACATACACACGGATATCTGCTCCTTCAAAATATCTTTCTAAAATAACATTTGAGTATCCTAACTGTCCTCTCACATACTTAAGGGCATCAGTTAACTCTGAATCATTCTTTAGGTTAAGCATAACCCCTTTACTCAGGGAGCCATACGTAGGTTTTATAATGACAGGATAACCTATTTCACGGGCCAATTTAATAATGTCTACATCGGAATGAGTTTTATCAAATTCTTTACTTGGTAAAATATTAACATTACCTTTTTCTAGATAATCCTTCGTCTTTTGTTTACTTTGAGCTATCCTTACCGCCTCATTCGATACCATGTCCCCTCTTGATTGATTAAAATAGTGTATTTTATCTTTCGACTGTAAGGAGTAATTTCTACCCATTAATTTTTTACCTTGTGTGTGTATGTCAGAATACTGATTAATATCACTATAATACTTTAATGTTAAACCTCTCCGCCATCCTTCAAGTCCAATTAAAAATGTACATAAGTTAAAACCTTTAATACCTTCTACCATCTTCGGAGTTAATGTATTTGGAAATTGTGATGTCATAGTAACACGCTCTTTCTTTTTATGAGGTTTTATACAGTTTTTCCTCCATAAAATATTTATAGTACTCTGTTCTTAACATTGCTGCTTGCGCTCTAAGCGGTTTGGTTGTCGGGGCGCTATTTGTTTCAAAAAGGTAAAGGCTTCCATCCTTTTCAATACCTACATCCATACCCAAAGACATAATATGAGTACCCCTTAACTGTTCTATTTTTTTTGGTAATGTTACTGCTAATTTATTGAGATTTTCAAATATTTTTTCCCAATCATCTCCAAAATTTGCTTTTAGAAACGGTTTAGGATCACTAATTCCCCCGCCCTGATTTACGTTCGACACTACTTTTTGGCCTATTCCAATTCGAATAAAATTACGTGCACTAACCCATTCCCCTTTACCATTTTTTTCAGCATGTACCCTGCAATCAAACGGGTCACCTTGATTCGTTCTGGAAGTGACATATTTTTGCAATATATATCGTTTATCCTTAATAAATTGGTCAAAAAAGGAAATTAATTCTTGATAGGATAGATTTTTCTCCTCTTTTTGGTGACCAAGAATATAGCTGTCGTTATCTTCCTTTGTTAAAATATAAACTCCCTTACCACGTTCTCCACCCATTGGTTTTATAACAATTATGGAATATTTATTTAAAAACTTTTCGACGCTACTGAAACTATTCTCGGTTTTAATCGTTGGAATTACGAGATGTGCAAATTCATCGTCTTTCTGCAGTGATTTTTGTAGGTTTTCTTTACTAATGTAATTCTTACCTTTATCAGATAAAAATGTATTATTTCTCAAATATCTTATAATTGGTTTATTTTTTGCCTTGAAACAGTAAGGCGAGATATCAACATACTTTGGAATACCTGTTTCAACACTAATCCATTTGCTATTAATATACATTTTTCCTTTGACCATATGTTTTTCTATATTTACATCCCCAGGTCGTATATAAATAAGGTCCATTCCCTGGCTCTTACATAACATAGCTGTAAGTTTAGCCATTTCAGTTGGATTTCTGAAATTTCTCATAAAACCTATAATCATTTTTTCTTCCTTTCCTTAAAAAATACTATTTTTCAGTCTTTCATTATGTTATCCTTATGTGCTGCAGTATATTTTCTTTTAGACAATATTACGTATAGTTCTTGTATATTCTACAATATTCTCAATCCTTTTGTCGATATATCCCGATAAAAAAAGATGAGATTACATTAAGTAACCCATCTTATTTTTCCCTTTTATTATCTATAACCATTTCAAATCCAATTTTTAACGGATTATCTATCTTCCATTGTTGCTGCAATACATCGTCAACTCTAGATTTCTTTGATCCTTTGTAGCAGAGCTCCACAAATTCATCAACATCTTTCTGGTTTGTACTAGCAACAACTATTTCTACTTTATTATCCTCCAACTTCTGGGAATATCCACTTAAATTCCTTTTAAGTGCTTGTCTTCGTATCCAATTCATATAACCTACATTTTGGACTTTACCAGAGGCCGTATACTTTTTAGCATATATATATCCTGATGGTGATTTTGGAACTTCTATTACTTCTGCCGCCCATGTTTTAAGAGGTCCAATGATACTATTAAAATCAAAATAGAAATAACTTCTTTTGATCCTAACTGTTTCAGGAAAATAATAATCAATCATTGCCTCAGGGATATCCCTCGGCTTGCCGCTCAATGGGAACATATGAAATGCAATCTCTGCAGTGGCATTAGCTTCTAAAACAACACCCTTCTTTTTCGAAGTTGGATCAACGATAATATCCACGCCTGCATGTGGTATAGAAGGAAGTGCCTTCAAAGCATCAACAGCAAGTTGCTTTATTTCATCTGATAATTGATCAGTTGCATCTATCGGATCTCCACCTGATGACAAATTACTCTTTTCACGCAAAAACACTTGGTCATCTTTTGGCGGAATACTATCTTTATCATAACCTGCTTTTTTTAACATATGAAGCACTTCATAATCAACTTTAATTGGTTTTGGAGCTAAGTAAGGATTCTTTCTTCTTTCTTTGTTTTTCTGTTTAATTAATGAGGTAATCGAGCTTTCCCCATCACCGATTACATTTGCAGGTATTCTATTAGTTGCTCCTACTACTTTATCGCCAACCACATAAATACGATACTCATTTCCATGGTAATGCTTTTCTACCGCAAATTCAGTATATTTAAACCTTGAGCGATAATCTGTTATAGCATTTCTCAATTCATCTTTGTTTTGTATATTTGTATAAACTCCCTTGCCCATGCTACCTTTTATAGGTTTTATTACAACAGGGAAACCAACGTCTGATGCATAACGAATAACATTTTCATCATCTACATTAAAAACTTTACCCATAGGTGTAGGGATTCCTTTTTTTTCCAAAATATCTTTTGTTTTTTCTTTATCCTGACAAATCCTTACAGTCTTATTGGCTACTTTATCGCCTCTAGATCTAAAAAAATAATGAACTTGGGAATCCGAGCTTAGCGAAAAGAATTTTCCCTGTGTACTACTGTTTAATCTATCAAGCTTGCATACTTCAGTTTCATCTTTATACCATTTAAGTTCTAAACCTCTACGCCAACCTTCTAATGCTATTAAATAAGCATCTAATTTAAATCCAGTTATATCGGATACAACTTTTTTTGTGAGATGAGGAAACAGTTTTACATTTGTTTGATTCATACTAATTCTCCTTTTTTAGTATAAGGGGGGAAACTTTATTTTATTAACGCTTTATAAATGTACTAAACTTACGCATAGGCTCTGTAATTCTCCAACTCCTACTTTTTTTTATAGCTTCGAACCTCTTCTTATAAAAATCTCTTTCTTTTTTTACCTTTTTGAGATCAATTTTAGTCATTTTTAATTCGTCTGAACCATTATATCGTTTTTTTACTGATGAGGTTTTTTTTTTGCTCTTTGACTTAGATGAAGGGTTCTTCATTCTAACTGGAAAATACCCGTCAACTGAAACGTTTGGTGTATTGTCTTCATTTGCAGGCCGAACCTTATTTTTATTAGACACTGTATTTTTAACTGGCTTGTTTGCAACCGTATTTGTTTTTGTGACAGAGGCCTTAGTAGGTTCATCGTCTAGAATTTCAAACCCTACTTTAACAGGTGATTTACGACTTTTTTCAACTACATTTGTGACTTTAGCTCTTTTAGAAGATTTTTTGGTTATAAAATTTCGGAACTTCTCGATTGATTTTTTAGAACCTGCAACAACAACCACACTTTTGTCATTTTCTAAATGTTTGATATACCCATTTAATTTTAAAGATCTTGCTTGTTTACGAACCCATTTTTCATAATTAACGCCTTTGATGTTTCCTGATACAATAAAACGAGTTGCAGTTAAAGTCCCAGATGGAATATCTGGTATTGTTATTTCTTTTGCATATCCGGATTGAAAAGCATCGAATACACTTTTAAAATCGAAATAAAATTTTGGTTGGTTATCATCATTATTTGTAACCGTTTCTGGAAAATAATAATCTATAATAGCCTTTGGAATATCACGCGCTTTTCCCTTCCATGGATACAGATGTGCTGTAATATGTGGCCTAGAATTCACTTCTAGAATAACTCCAGTGTTCTCCTCTTTATTAACCATAATATCAACACCACATTGAACTAATCCAGGAATTGCATTTGAAGCTTTGATTGCAATATTTTTGATTTCATCGGTTAATTCATCTGTAACATCAACAGAATCTCCACCCGCAGAAACATTATTTTTTGTTTTTAAAAATACCTGCTCACCATTTCTCGGTATACTCTCTAAAGTATAGCCTTTTGATCGAAGGATACTGTGTAGTTCTTTATCTACTTTTATTATACGCTTATGAAGCGCAGGCGTACTATTTCTCTCTTGATTCTTTTTTTTCATTAAATATCTAATAGAATTTTTCCCATCCCCAATTATATTAGCTGGGATCTTTTTAAATCCCCCTATAACCTTATCGTCTATTACATATAAGCGATAATCTTCACCCGTGAAATGTTTTTCTACAATTAACTTAGAATAATTCAAGTCATATTTTACATATGACAAAGCCTCTTTAAACTCTTCCTCATTTTTTATGTTAGCTATAACTCCATTACCACCAGTCCCATCAGATGGCTTAAGTACCACTGGGTACCCTAATCTTTTGGAATACTGAATAATTGATTCATCAGAGCTTTCCTCCCCAAATGTTTCTCCTTTTGGAGTAGGTACCCCTGCATCTAAAAGGGCCTTTTTCGTCAAATCTTTATTAACACATATTTTTATTGCTTTCCTCGGAACTATATCTCCTCTGGTGACAGAAAATTTACGTTCTTTTCCTTTATATGTTAGAGAATAATCAATTTCAGATCTCCTTTGATTATTATTAATAAACTTTAATGTTAAGCCCCTTCTCCAACCTTCTAGAGCAATACTATACATACTCACTGTATAGCCAAATGCTTCTGGTGGCACAGAATTTTTAAGACTTGGGAGCCAATTATCCTTAAATTCTTGCATGATAAACACCCTTTTCACTTTTTATTTAATAAAAGCCTTAATAATTAAGATATATCCAAATTGGGAATCCATTTTCGCATATGACTTATCATTCGATTATAAACTTCTTTGGAATCAAAATTGCCCATATGTGTCTTTATTATCTTCTGATTCTTTACAACATCTTCCAACAGATGTAACTTATATGTTCCTTTTTCTGTACTATCCACATACGTTAACTTAAATGTTGGATTATCAATTTTTAATAAAGAGTTTTTCTCCGGTGATGGTTTTTCAATATCAATCGTCATATGTGCACCTATTTGTCGATAAATTCCCTTTTGCCCAGAAAAGAAATTGCCTAGGGAATATATACAAAAAGTATCTTTACCTCTTGAATTAAGTATATACGCTGGTGGCTGTAGTACATGAGGATGGTGTCCCAAAATCACATCAGCACCTGCATCTGATAAAGTGTTTGAGATCTCTAACTGATCCGATGTAGGAAGCATTTGATATTCTTTACCATAATGAATAGACAAAATAATAACATCTGCTAGATCTCGACTTTTAATTTTTTGTATTCTTTTTCTAATTTTTCCAACCTTAGCACCTTCAAAACTATCTACAAGGTATTCTTTACCTTTAGGTATCTTTACACCAGCCATTCTTTTTGTATAAGATAAGAAACAAATTCTTAATCCATTTTTGTGAAATATCCGTAGTGTCTCCTGATCTTCTTTTGAGTTATAAGCACCTACATACGGAATACCTATTTTATTCCAATTTTCAATTGATCTTAATATCCCTTCTTCTCCTTTATCCAGTACATGATTATTTGCTATTGTAGCAATATCAACATTAAATTCCTTGAGTGTTTTCGTGATTTCTACTGGACTATTAAAATGAGGAAAATCGGATAATCCGAGTTCTACTCCACCTATAAGAGATTCCTGGTTAACAACTGTTAAATGATCTTTATTAAATAGTGGCTTTGCTTCAGCCATTAATTCTGAAAAATCGTATCCACCATCATCGGTTTTTGCTTTATTATATAATCGGGTGTGCAACAAGATATCACCGGTTGCAGCCAAAGTTACTTTTCTGCTCTTATTTTCTACCATTTTTTATCTCCTTATCTATGTATAAAAACCTACGACACTTAGGTCATAAGTTACTTATTTTTCGCTACCTTATTCTTCCGTCTAACCTCAAACCCTATACAAACCTGGTTTTCCCAGAGATATTCCTGGACATCTTCCACTTTCGCTCTAGCAGGTCCTTTATAACAAACTTCTTTAAAGTTATCCACCGCTTCTTTATCTTCACTACCAACGACAACAACAACTTTTCCGTTTTTTAGGTTACGCGTATACCCATTTAGATGATGCTTTAAAGCCTGTCGTCTCACCCAATTTCGATAGCCTACTTTTTGAACCTTTCCTGATATCACATATCGTTTCGCATATAATTTGCCTTTTGGAGCATCAGGGATAACGGCTTCTTGCACAATTTTACTAACGAATAGTTCTCTTATTTTTTTATAGTCAAAGAAAATTTGTGTACGATCTTGTGCCATGCCTTTCGTTTCCGGAAAATAGTAGTCAATGATTCCTTCGGGGACATTACGGGATTCTCCGTGTAATGGGAAGACATGCATTCCTATGTCAGCAGTTGCATTTATTTCAATAACCGTTGGATGATTATTCGAAACGATAACATCCACACCTGCGTGCTCCAAACCAGGGATTGCTTTAACTGCCTGAATGGCGATGTTTTTCACCTCTGGCGATATCTCATCCGTTACGTCTATTGGTTCTCCACCGGCAGCGATATTACTTTGGCCCTTCAAATATACAAGTTCATTCAATTCTGGGATGCCTTGCAGGATATGGCCTTGTTTTTTAATAGATTGAAACAAGTCTTGATCAAACGCGATGGTTTTCTTTGAAAGATATGGGTTTTCTTTTCTTTGATTATTCTTTTCTTCCACTAGTTTTTCAATCGAACTTTCCCCGTCGCCTACGACAAATGCTGGCAATCGTTTTGTTGCCGCAAGTACCTTATCGCCCGCAACATAGATACGATAATCAACGCCATCTACAAAACGTTCAACCAGGACATCCGGATAGCTTAATTCACTACGGACATAACGAATGCTGTCTTTTAGTTCTGTTTCATTTTGAATATTGGTGACAACACCTTTGCCGAGACTTCCACATATCGGCTTGATGACGAGTGGAAAGCCGAGGTCCATCCCATACTTCAAAATGGCTTCATCATTATCTTCTTCTGTAAAACCTTTACTTTCAGGTGTGTTTACATTCGATTGATGAAGATATTTTTTCGTCTCTTCTTTACTTGTCGTAAGACTCACTGCTTCGTTCATTACTTTTTCTCCTCGTGAACGGTAGAAAAAGTGTTTTTTATCATCTGATTGCAGTGAAAAAGTTTTCCCAAGTGGTTGAGATCCAATAATTTTAAGATCGGTAACCACTTCAGGATCAAAATACCACTTCAATGTCAGGCCGCGTCTCCATCCCTCTAAGGCTATTAGGTAAGCATCGATATTAAACCCTTTGACACCAGTCATCATTTGTTTGGATAGCCAGTTCGGATAAACATATGTCATTCCTTTCCCCTCCTTCAAACATGGTCCGATCGATTTATGATACAAGTTATTACGCCTTCGATCCCTTTAATTTCTTAACAAAATCTCCTACTTTCCGGAGTGGTGCTGTATATTTCCATGAGTTGCTTTGTTTAATATATCTGTTTTCTTTTTCCGTTTGATACACATCTTTATGCATATCGCGAAGATCCCGGTTCATCTTCTTTAACGTCGTTTCAACGGACCTGAGGTTATTTGCTTTAAATCGTTCATTGATTTCAAAGCCTATTTTAACCGGATCGTCGTACTTTTCTTCCCTGATCTTTTTCACTTTAGCTTTGTCGGAACTGCTGATTAATTGTTTAAATTCAGCTAGAGCTCCTTTATCTGTACCTGCTACGACAATTTCAATTTCTCCGTGGATTAATTTCTTGATATACCCGTGTAAGTTTCTATTCATCGCTTCTTCCTTCAGCCACTGATGATAGCTGCCTCGCTGGACCGTTCCGGACACAATGAATTTTTTCGCATATAATTCCCCGAGTGGTGCCGGGCTTACTTCCACTTCAATGGTTGATCTGTTTTCAAGTGGTTCGAGCACCGTGCTTAAATCGAAATAAATTTGCGAATTGGTTGTGTCGATTCCTTTGGTCTCAGGGAAATAATAATCGATAATCGCTGCCGGAATATTACGTGCCTTCCCTCTTAACGGATATAATGCGCCACCTATTTGGGCGGTTGGGTTTAATTCGATGACGACAGCCGGGTGTCTATTTACATTTCCCTCATTAATGATGATATCCACACCGCCATGCGCAAGCCCTGGAACAGCTTTTAAGGCATGAATGGCTATCTGTTTAATTTCGTCGGACAGTTCGTCTGTCACATCAATCGGGTCTCCGCCAGATGACACATTTGTTTTTTGTCTTAAATAGATCTTTTCGCCCTTTTCTGGAATACTTTCCATCGTATAACCAGCGGATTGGATAAAGTCTAGAATTTCGACGTCCTTTTCAATCAGACAGCTGTACAGTCTTGCATTTTTTCTTCGTTCTTTGTTTTTTAAATCAATTAATTCTTCAATTGTGTGCTCTCCGTCTCCAGTGATATTAGCTGGTACACGGTTATAGGCTGCAATGACTTGATCCTCAATCACATATACACGGTATTCTTGACCCGCTACGTATTGTTCGACAATCACTTCTTCATATTCTAGTTCTTGGCGGACATAGGAAAGTGCTTCTATAAATTCCTGCTCATCCTGAATATTGGTGACAACGCCATTACCGAGACTTCCGTTTGTTGGTTTGAGCACGAGCGGGTAGCCAAGTGTTCTGCTGTATTCAATGATTTCTTCGTCTGATGCATCCGGCTCAAATCCTTTCCCTTGTGGTACTGGGACACCGGCTTTATCTAAATAAATTTTTGTGTCGTCTTTCTCTGAGCCTATTTCTACCCCTTCATTTGTCACCTTATCTCCTCGGGTCCGGAAGAAATAATGGGTTCTTTTATCCGAACTGAGCGAATATAATCTACCAGGAGGGTTCACACCAAATACAATCATATCTTGAAAGTGTTCTGAATCCTTCGTATACCATTTTAATTTTAATCCCCTGCGCCAACCTTCAAGAGCTACGGAATATGCACATAGTCTTGTTTTTCTCGCATCCCTTACGATCTCATTTGGAAGTTGGGGGAGTGAAATTCCCGATTCCTCTTTCATTTTACTTGCTTCCTCCTACTGATTTATTCGTTTCATTTTCTTGACAATCTGCCCTACCATCCGGACTGGTAATGTAACTTTCCATGATAAGCTATTATAATATCTTTTATGCTCTTTTTCTGCTTTTCTTAGCTGAAGTTCGGTCACTTCATAGTCTTGTCTAATTTTCTTTAAATCCTCTATTTGTGTTTTCAGGTCGGCTTTTACTTCAAAGCCTATTTTAATCGGTGCGTCCCAGCTTTCTACATGAACTTCATGCACATCGGATCGCTCCGGGTCTTCCCATAATGCGTTTTGAAAATCATCGACCATTTCGGGGTCTGTACCTGCGACAACAACTTCAATATCACCATTGTTCAGGTTGAGTACGAGTCCGCTCAAAAACCGTTCAAATGCTTGTTTCCTCAACCCTCGGTGATAACCAATATCCTGAACATCTCCACTGACTGTATATTTTTTTGCATATAACTTCCCTTGTGGATACGGTGTCACCGTTGAAGTGTTGGCAGATTTTGTTAGTAACGGATACAAAACATCGGTAAAGTCAAAGTATAGTTTGGTTTGCTCTTTGTTGACTGGTTTTGTTTCTGGAAAATAATAATCAATAATTGCTGCAGGGACATCATTCGCCTTCCCTTGCACTGGATACAGCAATCCGCCAATTTGAGCTGTTGGATTAAGTTCCAAAATAGTCGCCGCTTCTTCCACTGGTTTCTGATCATCGATAATTAGGTCTACTGCACCGTGCTCCAGGCCGGGAATGGTGTGCAGTGCGCGTACAGCTGCCTCTTCTACTTCTTTCGGCAATGCACCCGTTACACTGACCGGGTCTCCCCCTGTTGATATATTACTGATTTCCGTAAGAAATAGTTGTTCCCCTTCCTCCAGGACACTGTCTAGTGTGTATCCTTTCGTGCCTATAAAGTCGATCATCGCTGGATCCACTTTGATCGGACAGCTGACAAGGCGTGGGTTGGACTCTTTTTCCTTATTTTTTTCCACAATCAGCTGACGTACCGGGGTTTCTCCGTCCCCAACTACATGAGCAGGAACTCTGTTCATTGCTGCAACTACGTTATCTCCAACGACATACAGCCGGTATTCTTTTCCGGGAATATACTGTTCGGTGATAATTCCCCTGTATCCCTGTGTTTCCCGGATGTAAGTAAGCTGATGGACGAGTTCTTCTTCGGTTGTAATATTTGTGACGACACCTCTGCCGAAGCTTCCGTCTGTAGGTTTGATGACAACAGGATATCCAAGCTCATTTGCATAAGCAATGATCTCCTCATCGCTGGCACTCTCCGGGAACTCTTTTCCTATCGGTGTTGGGATGTTTGCTTCCATTAATTTTTGTTTTGTAATTTCTTTGTCCATCCCCATTTCAACTGCTTCATTCGTGACCTTATCTCCTCTGGTTCGGAAGAAATAATGGGTTTTTTCAGAAGAGCTGAGTGAAAATAATTTGCCTGGCTTATCGACAAACCATGTTTTCATCTCCTTAAACTTCTCTGAATCCTTTACATGCCACTTTAATGTTAATCCTCTTCTCCATCCTTCTAAAGCTACTACATAAGCATCAAGTTCCGGACCCCGTGCATCAGCGACAATCTCGCTGGAAAGATGTGGAAGCCACTTGGCACTTTGTTGTTCCTGTCCAACCATCTGTTCCTTACCTCCTGTATTTCCTCTAACCTTTTTTATCGTTATTTTTCTGGATTTCCTTTATCTTAGAGCTTTGATCGCCAGCGATGATATACATCGAATGGCTTCCCGTTTATCAAGTCTTCCGCCAGACGTCCTTCAGCATCTAAATGATAGTCTCCCATCCATTGATCCGTTTCTTTATCAAATTCATCGTAGTTGCCAGGCTTTGGTGTAAATTCGCCAAAAACCATCCCCTGGTCTGTTTTTAAGAAATCAATTCGAATAAACGGTATAGGTAGCTGTGCACTTAACTTTTCTACTGTTTGGATCTCTTCTTCTGTAACTCCGCTGCCTTGAAATAAATCTTCCTCATACTTTCCCGTACTTATTCGATCGCCGCCCGGCGTCCACCAGCAATACTTTATTTCTGGAAAACGAGTGATTTCCAGGATGAGTGCTACTTTCCCGTAAAAGCAATAAAACTTCAAATCGACTGCTGGTGTTTGCTCTTGTTTATTTTTAACGATGAATTCCTCGATCATCCACAGATCGCTTGCAACCCAGCCGGAAGCTAAATCTTCTTCCATTCTCTTTTCTAATGCTTCCCAGCTTGTGAGCAGCTTTGCTTGTTTGACGTCTTGTATTTTATTTTCATGATATACGAGATAAACACCGCGTGAACCTGCACCATCTACTGGTTTAATAACGATGGCTTCCTCTTTTGGGATTTCTTTCATGGTATAAGGCTTTCCCTTTATCCATGGTCTTCGTATACCGAATGCATCGACTAATTGATAAGCTTGCCGTTTGTTATCGAGTAAGTTTTCTGGTGTTTTTCCGTTCATCAACTGCCTTATTCTAGCCCGTGCTGTTAAACTGGCTCGAAAAGACGACGCAGCTTGCAATGCTAAGGTATGGTCGGTTTCTGCAAATCGTACGATGAATTCCGGAATATCTTCTTTTTTAAATCCTTTTAAAAGATTTTCGTAGACAATTTGTTGAACGTCTGCAAGGTCCTTGCGATAGTGCCTGCCTAGTTTTTTTAGGGCTTCATTATAGTTATTCGTTACACTTTCTTTTCTTTGGACCAGGTTTTGAATATATGAAATCGTGTCTCCATCTTCCTTGACTTGTTTTGTCCGCTGATGAAGATGGCTTGCATTTACTTTATCCGTTTCCATTTCTAAATGGTCGATGTGTTCTTGTTTGGTTTTTAATGCGTCGCGCATATGCTCAAGGTCTTTCTTTAAGTCTTGATTGTATGCTTTTAATGCGTTATTTTCTTCCAGGATGCTCTTCGCTTTTGCACCTTGAAAAAGCTTTCCGAATAATCCACGCACTTTTCGAGCTGGGGAAAATACTTTCCACGTTCTGCTTTCTTTTATATGCTTATTTTCCTTTTGCAATTTCTTTGTCGCTTTCTTTGTTTTCATGAGCGCTGCTTCTTTTTCCAGCAACCTTTCTTTCAAAGCTTCTTCTCTTGTTTGCTCGGGCTTCCTATCTTGACTCGGTGTCTGATTCGATGAGGTGCTCAGGTCGTCTGAATGTTGGTTATGCTTATTATGCTCTACTTCATCGATCGTCATCACCTCATTAACCCTTTATTTGTATTTACAAAACATTCTTCTAATCTTGAGGCATGTTTGGTATAGCCGAACTGTTTTTCAACATAATTTGTCGCTTTCTCAACTTGCGTAGCATATGCTTCCTTATCATTTATCAGTTCATGGATTCTATCCTGTACTTCCTCTGGTCGGGCGTAAATGGCAGCCTCTTTGAATAAATCCTTATAGTTTGGGGGGATGATAACAGGTACTCCTGCAGCCATCGCCTCAAAGATTACCCGTCCAAATGCTTCCACCCACTTCGGATGGGTATAATAGACAAACACATCCAGATCAGCGAGAAAATCTTTCGGATGAACTTCTCCGAATTCCTGAACGTACCAATTTTTTGGGAGTTTTCCCAGTAGTTTTTCAGGCGTTTTTGCACCACCTAAGACATGGATTTCATAGGCTTTTTTATCCGGGTAAATCATTTTTAATTCTCGCGGATCATCTGGCCATTTTACATACTGATCTCGTGAATGGCGACCAATTTTAATCCGCTTGTTATGCGGTTGCTCCTTCCGTTGCCATTCATCCACATCAATGATATTGACCCAGTCTTCACTGGCTAAACGGATGGATTTTAAATCTTTTTCATGATGCGCATGTAATGTATCACGAATCAACGGCCCGATTGGGTACCATTTTCCTTTTTTTCCAACATATTGTTCTAAATGCTTCACGCATGTTGGGATGGAGTAAAGTGTTTTTCCATTTTTACTATACTCTCGCTTTGGCGGCTGATTGACAATGACCCGAACGTGATTGGCTTGGATATCCGGGATATACTTTTGCCATGCTTGAAGAACAGGTGGATGCCTTACGATTAGTACATCACAGCTTACCTTCTCTCCGTAAACAAGCATTTGGACGTCATCGCCATTAATAAGCTCGCGTACGCTCGGATTAATTTCTTTAATGGAATTTAAATCATAACGGGCCATTTGAATAAGGCCTGTCCTAAGTCCCATCTTTTGTTGTGCTTTTATTTCTTCGATATTGGACATGTTTGTACCGCCTAAGAGACGGAATTCAGAAGCAATAATCACATCGAAATGCCTTCTTGCGTTCTTCTTGACTTCTCGACTAGGAAGCATTGGCTCTGGAACGGGGTACGGTCTTTTTTCTTGCGGAAAGCCGTAGTATAAAGACGTTGCTTTTTGGTGATAATTCGAGTAACTTTCCAAATACTCTTTTCTTGCCCCCATAAAGAATCCGTGATAACCAAATACTTCACTTCCAGTTAAAGAAGAACTGGATTGTCTTTGAAAAGAAAACGGTCCTGTTTTCAAATCGACAACCGCTTCTTTTCCAAACACGATTTTGAGTCGCTTCTTAAATTCTCCGTCCGCTCCAAAACGGACACTATCCCAGAAGCCGAGTTCCCTCATTACAGGTTCCCTGCGAAACATTAAGGAAGACATATTAGCAAAAATATATTCTCCCGGTTTTCCGCGTCTGAAAAACTTAAGGCTTTCTGTTGCTCTTGCTTGCTGGGTTGTATTTGCGATAACAGATGGATTTTCGATAAAGTGTTTGACCTGTTCCTCCATTTTTTGAGGATGTGACCAATCATCGGCATCATTGATGGTGACAAAATCCCCTGTAGCGATTTTCAAAGCCTCATTCCGGGCTGTGTATGCCCCGCTGTTCGTTTTGGTTGAAATGATTTGAACACGGGGGTCGATCTTGCTATATTCCTTAACGATATTTATCGTGTTATCTGTGCTTTGATCATCCGCAACAATGATTTCTAAGTTTGTCCATGTTTGAACGAGCAAAGAATCTAATGTTGTGCGTATACCGTCTTCGGCGTTATATGCTGGTACAATGATCGTTACTTTTTCCTTCGTATTATCAATAAGCTCAACGTTTTTCTGGTTTTTTGTGCGTAAACGGTCGTAACATGTTTTCCCGATCACTGCATGTCTGTCTAACTCCTGGATACCATAAAGTTTCAGTGCTTTATTCATCCACTTCACGCGCTCCGTAAATGACGTTTCCAGATTGGCTCGAGCCAAATAAAGATCTGCATGCTTTTGAGAGGCCAAAGCATGTGAAATGACATCTTTCGCCTCTGTTACCCTACCTATTATATCATAGCTTTCTGCTTTTAAGATTGCCAATCTACGTAAAAAATCCCTGTTTTTTACTCTTTTTTCTGCTTGGGAAAGAAAGGTCAGACATTTTTCTGCCCCTTCTTTGTTGTACTGATTGGCGTACATAAGCGCTAGTTCCCAAGCTGCGTATCTTCTTGTATATGGATTATCGGATGTCTTGCTTTCTTTTGTAAGTTCCGCTAACGCTTTTTCTGTAAAACCGAGGTCATAAAGATTGTATTTCAGCTTTTTTATTTTATTTTTTGCTTTTCTCTTTCTTAATGAACGGTCGAAGATTTCCCTTCTGTCACGCTTTCCTAACATATACTTCATATACAATTGTAGCATTCGCTTGATTTTATTCATCGATGTTACAATTCTCCATATACTGCCTTGTTTAATCGCATCGTACTGACTAGAAAGCTGAACATGCTCTAGCTTCACATGTTCATATTGCTCTCTGGCTGTCTTTAATTCTCTGTCAGCCGCCTCCACTTGCTGCTTTAAGTTTTGATTCATTGCTTGTTTTGCTTCACGGGCATGACGATCGTTTTCTTTATTCCTCATGTGAGCACTCCTCTAATCTAGAAGCATGTTTTAGGTAGCCAAAGTGTTTCTCAACATAATCTTGGGCTTTTTCGACCTGTTCACTGTAGGCATTGTCATCGTTCATCAGTACATCTATTTTCTCTTTTACTTCATGTGGCTTTGCGTAAATCGCTGCATCCTCAAATAAGGTTTTGTAATTTGGCGGGATAATGACTGGTACCCCTGCAGCCATCGCTTCAAAGATTACGCGTCCAAATGCCTCTACCCACTCCGGATGGGTATAATAAACAAACACGTCCAGATCAGCAAGAAAGTCTTTCGGATGCACTTCTCCAAATGCTTTTACATGCCAGTTCGCGGGAAGTTCTCCTAGTACTTTTTCTGGAGCCTTACCGCCGCCGAGAACGTGAATCTCGTACTTTTCATCATCCGGATAAATAGCTTTCAATGTGTTTGGATCATTTGGCCATTTTACATATTGATCCCGGGAGTGACGACCGATATGAATACGCTGATGTTTCGGCCGCCTCTTGCGGCGCCACTCGGAGACATCAATAATATTCACCCAGTCTTCATCAGCTAGATGAATTGACGCGAGTTCCGCTTCGTGATGTTCGTGCAACGTATCCCGAATTTGCGGACCAATTGGGTGCCACGTTCCTTTTTTACCTGTATATGATTCTAATTGGTGCACGCAGTGATCCAAGTGATACAGTGTTTCTCCCTGCTCACTGTATTCTCGTTTTGGTGGTTGGTTAATAATTACGCGTACATCTTTTGCTTCGATGTCCGGGATATATTTTTGCCATGCTTCAAGGATTGGCGGATGTCTTACAATCAGGACATCACAGCTTACCTTTTCGCCGTAAACAATGGTTTGAATCGCATCCCCGTCAATGAAATCGCGTACGTTTGGATTCATTTCCGTGACCGAATTTAAATCATACCGGTACATTGGAACGAGGCCTGTTTTCAGTCCGAGTTTCTTTTGCGCTTTTATTTCCTCGATATTCGACATATTCGTACCACCTAAAAGACGGAATTCGGACGCAATAATGACATCAAAATGCCTTCTTACGTCTTTTTTCGTCTTCTGTGGCAGCATTGGATCCGGGACTGGAAACGGTCTTTCCTCCTGTGGAAATTCATAATATAAATTTGTCGGGTGTGTACGATGATAATGCTCATGTGCTTCTGCATATTCTTTTCGTGCTCCCATAAAATATCCCGGGAATCCGAATGCAGCATTTCCTGTTAATGAATCCTCGGATTGTCTCTGGAAAGACAATGGTGCTGTTGGTAAGTTCGCAACTGCCTTTTCACCAAAAACAAGTTTCACCCGTTTTACAAACTCCGAATCACCCGCAAAGCGCACACTATCCCAGTACCCGAGTTTCTCCATCACAGGTTTACGCCGGAACATAAACGATGACATATTTGGAAAAATATAAATGCCTGGTTTTCCTCTGCGGAAGAAATTCATCTGTTCCGTTGCACGCGCCTGATTGGAGAAATTTCCAATCATCTTCGGATTTTGAATCAAATGCTCTACCTGTGTTTTAATTTTCTCAGGATGGGACCAATCATCCGCATCATTAATCGTTACAAAATCGCCTGTAGCTTGTGTAAGGGCTACGTTACGGGCAGTATAGGCTCCGCTGTTTTGTTTGGTTGATAATACCTGAACACGGCTATCCTTCTGCGTAAAGCTTTTGATGATTTCTTTCGTATTGTCGGTACTGCAATCGTCGACTACAAGGATTTCAAGGTTTGTCCATGTCTGACTTAGCATGGATTCGATCGCAGTATGGATAGACGTTTCAGAATTATAGGCTGGGATAATCACCGACACTTTCGGTGCATCATCTAAATTATTATAAAGCAGTCCATCCATTTGTGTCTCTATCCGGTCATAGGCTGATAGCACCCCGTCCGCTTTAGCAATCGTAATAGGCGCCGTCGAATAAAATTCGTACACCTGATTGATCCGTTTCTTGCGCTCATCAAGCGAAGTGGCAAGATTTGCTTGCGCCAAATAAAGATCTGGATGCGCCTTGAGAGACAGGGCATGCGTTAGGACCCGCTTTGCTTCCTCCGCTTCCCCTAACATTTTGTAGCTTTCTGCTTTTAGTACCGCTGCCCGGCGTAATTCATCTTCATCTTTTACACTTTTGGTCGCTTGCTCGATATACGTCAGACAGTTTCTTGCACCGTCTTTACTGTACTGATCAGCATAATAAAGTGCCAATTCCCACGCAGCACGGCGCTTTAAATAAAGATCTTCGTCCTGATTGCAACATTCCTTTAATTCCGCCAATCCGCGCTGAACAATCCCGAGCTCATAAATCCGAAATTTGATGCGTTCTACTTTTTTCATCTGTGCACGTTTTTTACCAGGCTTAATGATTCTTTTCAGTGTTTCTTTTTGCTTTTTGGTAAACATACCTGCAATGACTTCTTTTTGTTTCGTACTGAGAAAGGTATATAAAAACCAGTCCATCGATCCGACAATCGTTTTCTTTATGAATCGCAACATAGCTATTCCTCCACCATAACACTTTGCTTCCTACTGCTTACTCAACTTGCGTCTTTTTACTTTTGTTTCCTTGATATCTTCCCGGTAAGCCTTCACAGCATCTTTCGGCTCTCCGTCATACATGATTTGCCCTTGCTTCATCCAAATAGCTCTGGTACATAACTGTTCAACAAACGTCAAACTATGGGTGACGATAATCACTGCCTTTGCTCGTTCCATCATATCTTGTATTTTTTCGCTCGCCTTTTGCCTAAAAGCCATGTCTCCTGTGGATAAGGCTTCATCAATAATGAAAATATCCGGCTGCAATATTGCCGCAATACTAAAGCCCAGACGCGAACGCATTCCGCTTGAATATTCTTTCACCGGCCTGTCAATTGCTTTTTCAAGGCCAGAAAACTCGACGATTTTAGGATAAAATTCTTTTATTCGCTTTTTCGGAATCCCAAGTAGCATTCCATTTAGAAAGATATTATCTGTTCCGGTTAGTTGGCTGTTAAACCCTGTTCCATAGCCTAAAAGCGCAGTTGTCTCGCCGTCCAGATAAATCGATCCCTCATCCGGCTGGAGGATATTGGTCAGCACTTTACAAAGGGTACTCTTACCAGCGCCATTATGACCAATAATACCAACGACTTCGCCTTCCTTGATTTCAAAGTTGACATTTTTTAAAGCCCAAAAGGGTTTCTTTTTTAATTCAAAGGAAATCCCTAAGTTTTCGGCTTTCACAATGGAATTGTCTTTGATTGTTGTTTCTGTTTTTTCTAATTGCAAGTTTCGTTTTCTTCTTGGTGGTCGTGGTGGTACGGTTGCTTTATATTTTTCAATAATTTCAGCAGGATCTCCAGCGTCCCGGACAACTCCGCCATCTAGCCACATTAATCGATCACAATTTCGCTGTGCATAGCGGAGACTGTGAGTGACGATGATCACCATTTTCGCTTTCTTCACTAATTCTTTCATTTTATTCGCAGCTTTTTTACTAAATTTCGCATCTCCTGTATTTAATGCCTCATCCAAAATTAATATTTCAGGCTCTAGATGAGCTGCAACACTAAAGCCAAGTCTTGCTTTCATTCCACTGGAGTAATATTTCATCGGTTGATCCATGAAGTTTCCAAGCTCTGAAAATTCATGGATTTCCTGAATATAATGATCGATTGTATCTCTACTGATGCCAAGCATCATTCCATTTAAATAGACGTTCTCTCGTCCTGTCAGTTCCTTTTTAAAGCCCATGCCGAACGAAAACAGTGCAGAAACCTTGCCATCCACATAAATTTCGCCCTTATCCGGCTCAAGAATGCCGGAGATAATTTTACAAAGCGTTGTTTTCCCAGCACCGTTTGAGCCAATAATGCCTAGAATCTCACCCTTATAACCAGTGAAATTAATATTTGTCAGGGGCCAGACCATTTTCTTGCCTTCCTTGTCTCTGCCCTCTTTTAAATAACGAAGAACTTTTGATTTATAATCATCCTTTTGACTGTTAGGAAAAAAGGACACACCAATGTTCTTCGCCTCGATAACAATTTCTTTTTCCTGGTTTTCTGTTTGCTTTTGTTGATTTTCTTTTAACAACATACATAAAACCTCTTTTTATAATGCTTTTATTATTTTGTGCTCGTTACGGCTGTAGTGATAAAGCATATATCCTCCAAGAACGATGGAAACAATACCGATAATCGAAAGTCCCAGAAAATCCGGGCTCTGGTGATACATAATGATATCACGGTATGAATTAATGATAATCGCAATTGGGTTGATATCAACGATCCAGCTGTACTCATCAGGCAATCTTCCGCCTTCCCAGATAATCGGAGAAGCATAGAAGAAAACACGTACCGTATGTGTCAGCACGTTATCAATGTCGCGAACAAATACCGTAATATAACCTAAAAACAAACTAACCGTTATTAAAAACAATAATTGCACTACTATTATTATTGGTAAATAAACAATTTGCCATCCTGGCATGACTTGGAAAGCAATCAGGAATATGCCAACGACAACTAACCCAAAAATAAAATTAAACAGTTGGGTAAAGGTAAAAGAAAGTGGGAAAATCGATTTCGGCAAATTCACCTGATTAATAATGGAACTATATTTTGTTATCGACTTTGCTGATGTATTAATGGTTGTATTAATCCAGCGCCATGGAACCAAACCGATGACTAGAAAAACAGCAAAGTCTTCCCCGCCACGGCCAAGCACAATTCCAACAAGAAAATAATAAACAACGACATTCAAAAGCGGATCGAGCAGCCACCAAAAATAACCCAAATAGCTATTTCGGTTTTCTGCCTTTAGTCCAGATTTCACAAGATAGATCAACAAATCTTTTCGTTTCAGTATTTCTGATAAATATTTTCGCATAACTTCTCATGACACCGCCTAATTCTGTTTAAAATGAGTAAGTATACATGGATTCATGACTCATTTTCTGCGATTAAATCTTCTTTTTATATAATGAAAAGCATAATTTAAAATATACCATGCACTTTTGATAGCACTTTGTTCTTCAACGGTCCGATATACACGCCAGTTCTGTTTCACCATTTTCAATTTGTTGCTGGAAATGGAGTTTTGAACCAAGCGATATTTGGACAATACTTCCGGTAAACCATACGCAATAAATCCATTTTTTGTGAGTGTTAACCACAAGACATAGTCCTGCCGTGAACGGATATGAATCATTTTTACTTTACCCGTTTTTTTCGTATCTAGCATGACGGTTAAACACCCAATTACACAATGTTTCATTAAACCGACATAATCAATCGTCTCAGGTGCTTTAATGACGGAGTTTACCTCTGTCCCGTCTTCAAGCATCCGTACATATTCGGTAAACGAAAATGCAATATCTTTCTCCAGCATGAAATCAAGCTGCTTCTCAAGCTTCGTCTCAAGCCATACATCATCACTGTCTAAAAATGCGATAAAACGCCCCTTTGCCGCTTCAATTGCTGTATTACGCGCAACTCCCGAGCCTGCATTTTCCTTCAGTTTGATCAAGGTGATCCTTGCATCTTCTTTTTGATAGGACGCTACGATTTCGGTTGTCCTATCCGTCGAACAATCATCAACGATAATCATTTCCCAGTTCGTATAGGTCTGATTTTGTACAGACTCAATGGTCTCATGTATAAACTGCTGTGAGTTATAAGCAGGCGTAATAACCGAAATGAGGGGGCCTGCAGTTTTATTGCTTTGCATCCATTACCACCACGATTTTCTTATTGTTTAAGTAATGCCCCGTACCAATTAATTAATTTCTCTTCTTCTTTTTGCCAGTTCAGCTGCCGGACAACTGCCTTCTTGCCATTCATCCCCATCTGCCTTGCTTCTTCCGGGTGTTTTCTTAAATAATCAATCGCTTCTTTTATTTCTTCCTCATTGTAAGGATCAACCGCAATTCCGCATTGATACTTGTCCATGAACTTTTTCCACACCGGAAAATTCGAGCATAGGATAGGTAGTCCAGCACTCATATACTCAAAAAACTTCGTGAGTTCTTTTTTCTTGTAATGCTGTGTAGGCGGAAATAGCGCAATCCCAGCTAACCATTTCCGACTAATATATTTGTCGTCAATTTCCTCTCGTTCGATAAATTGATCGATTCCTTCAATCATAAGCTGTTCTTTCTTTTCACCGGCTTCTGCGTACATCTTTTCCGCAATGCTACTTGGACATTTGCCGATAAAATGAACCGAAACACTTGGATCGATGTTGGGAATTTGCGCGTGAATATATGCGCCTCTTTCCATCGACACGTTCCCAGTATAAAGAATTTTATTTTCCGCCGGCTGATCATCGATTTGATGATTCACTAATTTATCATTCAGTGCAGGGTAATTCAAAATGCAAATACCGGATGGATATTTTTCTTGATAATATTTTTCCGCCAAGCAAAGTGCCATGTTTTTGGAAAGGATCTTTTCAACGAATCCATACACCGCACCAACCGCTTTTCGGATAGGCTTTGGAAAATATTCCTTCTGGTACATTGCCGTTACATAATCTTCATGCACATCATAAATTACAACATTATTTTTCTTTTTTAAGAGACGTCCCACCGGGAGTAACTCCGGGTCATGAATATGATAGCAATCCGCCTTTAAGCTTTTTGCCTTCAAATAAGCTTCCAGCGTGGAAAATACCATTCTCGCCAATCGGTTCTTTCTTTTTTTGATTGGCACCATTGTTACATCGGTATCTTTCTGGATCTCCTGTTTATCCATCGATGCAATCAGCGACACATCATAACCGCCTTTTTGCAAGGATGTACATTCTTTATGAAAAATTCGTGTATCATATGGGTGGTGCACGGTTGTCATATGCACAACTTTTGCTGTTTTTCTCACTTCCACCCTGCCTCCTCTATCTTACACTATCTCGCCATCGTTTCTGTAAATAAGGCCCCATACTCGTCAGCGATTTGACGTGCATCAAAATCTTCGACTCGCTTGTAGCCCGCTTCCTTGACGCGGTCCAATTTTTCCTTATCATAGGTCAGGACTTCTTGCATGTTGTTTGCAATAGCATTCACATCGCCAACCGGAGCAAGCAATCCATACTTCCCGTCGTCTAGCACCTCTGCAGGACCAGATGCACAATCCGTCGAAACAACCGGAGCCCCGGTCGCAAGCGCCTCTGCAAGCACATGGCCAAACCCTTCATGAATCGATGTTAAAACAAACAAATCGGCATGTTTAAAATAAACATATGGATTATTTTGAAACCCGATAAAATGTACTTTATCTTGGATGCCTAATCTTTCCGTTTGCTTGATTAACGTATCCTTTAAAGGACCTTCCCCTAAAATCACTAACTTGCTGTTTATTTGCTTATGCACCTTCGCAAATGCGTCGATGAGTGTTTGATGATCTTTTTGTTTCACGAGCCTGCCAGCTGTAATAATCACCTTCTCCTCCCCATGAAAAATAGGAAGATGTTCCTCAGCCAGCACCCCTTCATTCATATGTTTACGTATATTTTTTAAATCTACGGGATTATAAATAACTTTAATATTTTCAGATTTTACTTTATACCTTTGAATCAGATTTTGTTTCACTCCTTCAGATAAAGAAACAACCTGACTCGCCCATTTATACATCATTCCATAGCCGCGTAATTTTAAGTCGGTCAAAAAGCCCCCGCTCAAATTATCCGCTTCCCTTACTATGTTCTTCGCACGGGTAAACGAAAGTAAATTTGCCAAAATAGCAATCGTATTATAATTCGGGATCGTACTGAATACAAGATCGACCTTTAACTCTCTAATCAGTTTAGCTAAAGGGAAAATCGCATTCCTTAAACGCTTTTCATTTATTTTAATAAAGGTAACATCAGACTTCACATTCGCCTCATAGTCACTATTATAATCCAACGTGACTAAAACAGGTTCAAATTTACTTCGATCCAAGTTGTTTATAATATTCAGAAGTGTTCTGGCCGCACCGCCAGCACCCATTTGATAAATGAAAAACAACACTTTTTTTCTTTTCACAATAACTCAGCCTTCCCTTTACACTGAAAAACTTTAAAGCTAAAAATCCACACGAATACTCACCGAATTATACCATAGCCTGCCTAATAAATAAATTGTCGAAATTAAACAAAAGAAGGAACTTTTTCTTTCAGGAGGGAAAATCATGTTGGAAGGTTCTAAGGGAAGCTGTCTTGCCGTTGTTCGAGCTCGGTGGCTTATAGGTTAATTTATCGCTCGAGTGCGTGGCGCTGTCGCTCGAGTTTGTGAGCTTGTTGCGCGAGTTTAACTCTTTATTGCTCGAGTGCGTGGGTTTGCTGCGCGACTTTTGTTGGTTATTGCGCCAGTTCCTGACGCTGTCGCTCGAGTTTCAATAGTTACGCATGATTGCTTGCGCCAAGTCACCCCCATCACATCTCCAAAACAAAAGGGATTTGGCCGTATTCATCCCAAATCCCTTTCCGTTCATCTCCCTCTTTATTTCTTCGCTAAGGAGGCTAATGTTTTTTCCATATAGGCCTTAATATCGTCATGCAGATCCTCCCGATTTAATGCGAAATCGATGGTTGCTTGAACAAAGCCTAATTTATCTCCAATATCGTACCGCTCTCCAACGAAATTATAAGCGAGTACTTGCTCTTGTTCATTTAATTTTTCAATGGCATCCGTTAATTGGATTTCGTCGCCTTTGCCTGGCTCCAGAGTTTCCAAGATATCGAAAATTTCCGGTGAAAGCACGTACCGTCCCATGATCGCTAAGTTGGATGGTGCTTTTTCGACATCTGGCTTTTCCACTAATGATTCGATTGCGCGTATGGATGGTCCGTAGCCATTTGTTGCTTTCGGTTTGATAATCCCGTATTTGGAAACGTCCTCCATCGGTACGTCATGTACCCCTACCACAGAAGACTGATATTCATCATATACGTTAATCAATTGCTTCAGGCAAGGCTCTTCTGCCTCCACAATGTCGTCACCTAATAGAACAGCAAATGGTTCATTTCCGACAAAACGATTCGCACAATAAATTGCATGTCCAAGGCCTTTAGGCTCTTTTTGCCTAATATAGTGGATATTTGCCATTTTTGAAATGGATTGAACCATTTCAAGCATCTCTACCTTCCCTTTGTGGGCAAGGGTTTCCTCCAGTTCATACGACACGTCGAAGTGGTCTTCTACCGCTCTTTTTCCTCGTCCGGAAACAATAATAATATCTTCTATCCCGGAGTTAATCGCTTCTTCTACAATATATTGAATGGTTGGTTTATCGACAATTGGCAGCATTTCCTTCGGTTGTGCTTTTGTTGCAGGTAAAAAACGGGTACCTAAGCCAGCTGCTGGTATGATCGCCTTTTTTACTCTCATTCTCTTAACTCCTTTGTATAGCGAAAATGTTTTTATACATTACTAATGTAAGTTTAGCATAACGCTTTGCCTTCCTACAATTTTAATAGCAAAATGCGCGTACGTCCATGAAAATGGATCTTTATTTTTACTGTGAAAAGCTACTTATCTTCTGAGACAATCTTCTCTTTTCCTAAAATTAAATAATTGAGTTCTTTCTTCGGGATTCGATTAAATTCCGTCCGTTTTGCCAGGTAAAAGACAAATCCGAGTAACATCCATGCAATAAGTGCAATTCGAGATTCCATTCCGAGAAAAGCTGGTGAACCAGGGATCAGCAATAGTCCGATAAAGATAATACTTGCTAATGCCCCAAAACCTGCTACCGCCTTTTTAAAAGGGGAAACAGTATGGATGGCAGGGTCAAAATCTCCCTTCATCGAAACTTTAAATAATGTAAAAGCAGTATAGCATGTATAAAAATATGCAATGGACACACCGATGGAAGACATGTCCACCACCCATAGCAATGCTTCACGGCCAAACCAAGGTGCAAACATGGCGATAACCGATGTAAAAATAATCCCGATGTACGGTGTTTTATATTTCGGATGCAGCTTTGAAAATGCTTCTGGTAAAATTTTTGCACGAGACATCGCAAACAATAGACGGCTCGAAGAAATAATGAAGCCATTTAATCCAGTAAAAATACCCATAGACAAAGCAACAGCTAAGATCAGGAGGCCGATTGGACCTAGTAACTCGCCAATAGCAGCACCTGTCCCCCAAACGTGATCCTTTGCGATCAGTCCTTGCCATGGTTCAATCATTGCTGTCGTCATAATCATCAGACTATATAATACAGCCGCAAAAAAGATGGCTAAAATAATGAGTGTAAATGCCTTGCTGGAAGGGAATTTAAATTCCTCAGCAGCTTGCGGAATATTATCAAAGCCGACAAACGCCCATGGAGCAATAGCGACGATCGATATAATCGCTGCAAGCGCTGTTTTATCCGGCGGAAATAATGGCTTTACGTTAGAAAGCCCGGATCCTGGCTGCACGCCTACCATGAAAGCTAGACCAATAACACTAAGAATCATGACACCACAAAAAATAAACTGTATTCTACCGGATAAACCTGTCCCTCTTATATTGGAATACCCGAAGATCACAAGTAATACAGTTGCAATAATAATTTCCATTCCGTAAACATCCCACCCGGCAATTTGGTAGAGATGAAATGTTTCAATCACCTTGGGAAAAATAAATTTGAACATTAATGAAAACGCGGAGGCGTTTAGCGCAACAATACATATGTAACCTAATGTTAAAAACCACCCACAAATAAATGCGTGTGTGCGCCCTAAACTAACAAACGAATAGGCAAATTCTCCGCCTGATACAGGAAAGCTTTTGATGAGGAAGCCATAACTTACAGCAATTAACATCATTAATAAAGCGCCAATGCCAAATCCAATGATTACACCGAGTGGACCGGCAGAACCCATCCATGTTGTGGGTTGAACGAATGCACCCCAGCCTATCGACGATCCTAAAGCAATCGCCCATATCCAGTGTGCCTTAAAAGACTTCTTCAGGGTTGTTCTCTCTTTCATGCTGGAACTCCTTTGTGTTTATTATATATTCTTACCATTTTATATCAAAAGGTGGTTTTACAGCAAATATAAAATTTACAGCATTTCGCAGATTTTTCTATTATACATGGTATTTTATACTTGTTATAGATCATATCTGAAGGATTTTCACTATTTTGGTATTTGATCATTTGCGCATAATGGTATAAATGATTATTTCGCCCCATTTGATCGCAAAGCAACATAACAAGGTTCGTGATCCGCAAATAGAAAAAACCCATTTTGAAAAAAATGGTTCAAAATGGGTTTTTCCATATAAAAGGACTTTTTATAAAGGAAGGTTTATACAAGTCGCATCTAGATGCAGTACCTAAAGATGATGCTTTTTTCGCTTTTCTTTTTCCGCAAAACGTTTCATTCTTTCCCCTATTTCATCTCGTACACGCTGGAATACTTCCCAATTTTCTTCCTCTGTTCCTTCTGCCTTTGCAGGATCATCAAATCCCCAGTGTTCACGCTTGACATGAGGTGGTGTCATCGGGCATTTATCTTCCGCATCCCCACAAAGCGTAATAACCATCGTTGCATGATTCAAAACTCCCGTGTCGATGATTTCTGATTTTTGATTGGAGATATCCATCCCTACTTCCTTCATTGCCTTAACAGCATTCGGATTCAAACCATGGGCTTCTACTCCCGCGCTTTTAACGTCCCAATTGTCCTTAAGATAATGTTTTGCCCAGCCTTCCGCCATTTGACTGCGACAGGAATTCCCTGTACATAGGAAATAGATTAATTTTTTTGTCATCCTTGGCCTCCTTCATATATCCCTAAAAAAATGCTTATAAAATCACTAATGTCAAAAACAGTCCGCATAAGGTGATAAACAGAATTGGAATTGTTAAAACGATCCCTGTTTTAAAATAGGTTCCCCATGAAATTTTTACCCCTTTTTGCGATAAAACATGAAGCCATACCAATGTCGCGAGTGAACCAATTGGTGTGATTTTTGGTCCTAAATCGGATCCAACCACATTAGCGTAGATCAGTGCCTCTTTCATTACACCGGATGTACTTGTTTCGGCAATTGCAAGCGCATCAATCATTACTGTCGGCATATTGTTCATAATGGAAGATAAAAATGCTGCAATAAAGCCCATCGCAATCGTAGCGACGAATAATCCTTGTTCTGCTGTTGTTTCAATAATAGTAGCTAACGCATTTGTAAGCCCGGCATTCCCTAGTCCATATACCACGACATACATTCCGATGGAGAAAAATACGATATCCCAAGGTGCCCCTTTTAGGACCTTTTTCGTATCAACCGCTTCACTGTTTCTTGCCATAAGGATGAAGAAAATAGCGATGATGCCTGCAACAATTGAAACAGGAAGTGTAATAAACTCACTCACAAAATAACCAATGAGTAATAATCCAAGCACATACCATGAGACATGAAACATTTTATGGTCTTTTATTGCAGAACTAGGCTCACTTAATTTAGAGACATCATAAGATCTCGGAATACTTTTTCGAAAGTAAAATAATAATATAGATATCGTCGCCATTAGTGAAAACAGGTTCGGAATAATCATTCTAGAAGCATATTCTACAAATCCAATACCAAAGAAATCGGCCGAAACAATATTAACTAAGTTACTTACGATAAATGGCAAAGATGTTGTATCCGCAATAAATCCACTCGCCATAATAAACGGAAAAACCATTTTTTCTTTGAAATTTAAATTACGAACCATCGCTAGCACAATAGGTGTCAGTATTAAAGCTGCACCATCATTCGCAAAAAAGGCAGCGACCATTGCACCTAATATACTTATGTAGACAAACATCTTTATTCCATTGCCTTTTGCGACTCGAGCCATATGAAGTGCTGCCCATTCAAATAGTCCAATTTCATCCAATATTAATGAGATTAAAATAATCGCAACAAAAGCAAGCGTTGCATTCCAAACAATTTCTGTTACAGCTATTACATCATGAAACCCAACAACACCTACGATTAAAGCAATGATTGCACCGCCGATTGCAGACCATCCAATGGATAACCCTTTTGGCTGCCAAATAACGAAAACAAGTGTTGCTAAAAAGATTAAAATTGCTAGTATGAGCGTTGATGTCACTATATCCCCCCTTCCATTAACAGCAAATAATGCGCGTACCTCTTTCCTCTAATTCTTTTAATTTCTGATCTTGACTCGGTAATTGGTCAAGAATTTGCTGAACAAATGGATAATAATCATTGTCTTTATTAATCGAGTAAAAGATCCACTGCCCTTTCCGTTCCTCTTCCACCAGTCCAACGTCCCTCAACTTTCTAAGATGTTGGCTAATGGACGGTTGACTCACTTTAAAAATCTCAACAAATTCGCAAACACAACAATCGTGTTTATCCAGTATTTTTACCATGGTTAAACGCGTTTTATCACCTAACAACTTTAAAATCATTGCTGCCTTTTCCATTTCAACGGTTGTTTGAAGCATATTGGTTTCACCCCCTCTTTCATTTCTATATCATTATATAATTAATTGCTTATATAGTGCAAATTTGTATCTCCATTTTGTGTTCCTTCAAAGCACCGATAGTAAAAATAATAATACTTATTATTAGTAGTAGGAAAACAGGAAGTTCCCCATTTTATTAAGGTAGATTGAGTTGCCACGAAACGCCAAAGCGGTCATTGAGCCAACCAAATTTTTTACTAAAACCATACTCATCTAAAGGCATAAGTGCTTGTCCATCCTCAAGGAGCTTCTCATAAAGATTCACAATTTCTTTTTCCGAATTACATGTAAGAAAGATCGAGAACGAAGGTGTAAACGAGAACGGATGTTTTATATTGCTGTCAATACACATAAATTCTTGCCCCTTTAAGGTGAAAACAGCCTGCATGACAGTTCCATCTTCCCCAGCTTCATTCGCTCCATATCGAACAATTTTTGTAATGTGTGAATCCTCCATGAGGGACGTGTAAAAATTCATAGCTTCTTCTGCATTTCCATCCTGAAACATTAAGAATGGCGTGACCTTTTTCATTATAAATCCACTCCTTCTCCTACCTTTTTTCTAACAGTATAAATCATTTCGTAATAGAATATCCATTTTTCTTCTAACCCGCGGCGATTATTGAATAAGAACAAGCGATGCTAGGCTAGGATCATGCGTACAGCTCTGATACGGTATGTAGGGCCGGCAATTATCCTTCCATAAAATTTTTTGTATCTTGGACTTCCTCCTATTCATATAGTAGTAAAGTGACCATCTAAAAATGTAAGGAGGAATTTTTCCATGGAAGAAGAATTCAACATTGAAGCGAAACAATCGGCTAATAGAGAAGATCAAAAACCGGTAACACCGGATTATGGTGCTGGTCCTTCAAACGTACCATATTATATCCCTACTCCTGCTTATGCGCCGCACCCAATGTATGCCCAGCCTGATTATCGTCATTGTGGCATGATGTATGGTTATCAAAATAACTATCCTCAAACATGGAATAATCAAAGTTTCCATATGCAATCAGATAACAAGAGCGCGGTGCACCAGCGTTACATGTATGATTTATGCAAAAGGTACAAATATCATTTCATCCAATGTGAAGGTATGGATGGTCAAATGTATGATGGCATTATTGACGGTGTATCGGACGAAGATGTCTATCTACTTATGCCTGTAGGAGATATGGATAGAGAGAATCAAGGGGATAGGCCACGTCAGTTTGATTATGGCTATAATTACGGTTATGGAGGATACGGTTATCCAAGAAGGTTCCGCCGCTTCAGACGCAGACGTTTTCCATTTTTCTCCTTAAGACGGCTCTTCTTCCCGTATTTCTATTAACCTCTTTAGGGTATCAGCAATCGAAAGGAATCACTCCCCCCTTCTTCTTAAAATCTAGATTCACCGCCGTTTTTACGAGATTCAGGCATGTCAAACAGGCGCAATCCTTATCACAGGAATGCGCCTGTTTCTGTATGCTCAATCATAAAGTCATGCCTTCCTTTCGATTTATTTCCATCCCTTCGTCATGCGTCCATTCGAAATCAGCTTTTTAACATATGCTATATTGTGAGGATCTCATTCATTAAACAACACGACACATCTCCAGCTGTTGTCTAAAAACAGTTGACTGTTTGCATTTAACGTGGGAGAAAACACTAGTCATTCCATCCTCATAAATATCACCTGTAAGAAAGGAGAGTATATATGTCTAATTATGGTGGATACGGATATGGCGGAGGATTTGCGTTGATCGTCGTTTTGTTTATCCTTCTTATTATCGTAGGTACCCGTTTTACTGGATATTAAACTAGGACAGGGGCTCAGTCCCTCCTAGTGAAGGAAAGGTGTACAACAATGTCAGCTAAATATTTATATCATCATGCTTGTAAGTACTACAGAAAACCAGTGGAAGTCAAAGATTACGATGGTAAATGTTATCGCGGCGTTCTTACGGATGTTACACCTAGGGGAATTTACGTTTCTTCAGGTAGAGGAGGATCCTTTTTTCCTTTCTTTGCAATCACTTCCTTAGTATTGTTAACATCTTTATTCTTTTTCTAAATATAGACAAGTATCCTAATAATAGGTTGACTGCCAACTCGGTAGTTAACCTGCTTTTTAAAGGGGGATCTCTTTTCTAGATTGTATGGATTAGGTGCCTAATTATCTTTAACCCTAAAACAAAGGGAAAATAAAAATAAGCCGAATTTCACCCCTAACCTGATGAAATTCAGCTTTTTATTATCAAAAAGGTCCCTAACGTTTTGAATCCGTGTCTTTTTGGTGGTAACGCTTAACTTATAGCGTCTAACCTTTAATTTTTTGGTTCCTTAATAACCGTGTCCAAATGCTCCAGCGCCTACAATAATTAACAGAATGAATAATACGACGATTAACACAAAGCTACCACCATGGCCGTATCCGCCATAGCCACCATGGCCACAACCATAACCATATCCACGGGACATAAAGGATCCCTCCCTCTATAGTTTTAATCGCTACCTAAACGTTCGTAAAACCCCGTTTAACTCCTCTGCGGGGGATTACGAACGCAACAATACTTCATTAACCTTTTTTGACAGATAACCTTTTTAGCAGATAATCCCTCAAATTAATGTTAATTATTTTGAATCAAGTCTTTTAATATCCGTATCCGCCGTAACCCCCAAAAGAGGCACCGACAATGATCAACAGTACAAACAGCACAACGATTAGCGCAAAGCCACCACCATATCCATATCCTCCATATCCATGTTCATCTGACATTCGAATTCCTCCTTTATGATTTTCATCACTAATAACCTATGACAAATGGTTTCACTTTGACTGGGTATACGCTTATTATTTCTTTAAAAGAATGTTAAATCGTTTATAAAAAAGTTCGATGAAAAGCATCTCACACCCCTGCTTTTAGGGAGTAAGAAAAATACTTCTACAACAGGATTTTCTTTCATCCTCAAACACCTTCATTATAGAAATGCTCCTTTTACTTATTTCTAAATCAAACGTTTGTAATGAACCCTAGATGAAAAATTTTTTTACCTATTGTATTCAAAAACCTAGACGTAAACGCCTATACATCGATAATTCATGAAGAATAGGATACTAATATCTGCATATGTTAGGGGGATAAAAATATCTGAAGACAATCAAAAGAAACGAATTAAGCCACGCTTAATTCGGCAATTCCTTTTATTTTAGGTGGCTCCATTTTCACATGCGAAATACAATTTATTCCATTCTATTTCGTTTGAGGATCTTGTTGTAATAATCGCTCTTAACATTTGCGTTTCCCACCGAAGTTTATTTACCAATGAGTTAGACAATCATAACAAGGGAGTGTGATTTATGCATTTTCAAAAGAAACCCAGCCAAAACGACGACAGGCCTATGGGGCATCCATTCGATATGATGTTCGGTATTCGCCCCCCCTCTTCTCAACAACCGCCTCCTACAAATCAAACTACGCAGTCCGACCTTTTAAACCAAATGATGTCGGAATTCAAAACACCAGAAGGCGACTGGGACATGGATAAACTATTTTCAACTGCAGAAAAAACGCGGGAATTAGCTGGACAATTGAAACAAATGGGTAGTGGTGTATTTTCATTATTGAAAAACAAATAATATCTAAGGATGTTTGCTTCCCTAATAAAAGGCAGCGATGATGACATCAATGGTTCAAAAACGAGGGTTGTCCCTATATAGTTTGGGGCGATCCTTTTCTTATACAACGGTATGTATCATCATGCATCCATTTTAGTCATGAAAGGAGATGGATGTAAGCCTTCTAACGCTTGCTCAGTCCATTCCAACTTCATTTATAATTCTCCCTGGTTTTAAGTAATTAGGCTTTCCAATGTTGGTTTATGAAATAAGTTTTAATCCGATGGCTGAACATAATACCAAAATTATAAAGACTATTCTTTTCCAATCCTTTGATTCTCCAAAAACAATCATCCCAATTAAGGCACTTCCTACAACACCAATCCCTGTCCAAATTGCATAACCTGTTCCCATAGGAATAAATTGCAATGAATAACTTAAAAATGCAAGACTTGAGCCAAATCCTAAAATTAATAAAATAACTGTTTGCCAATTTCGTTTTACAGACAATTGATTAATCATTGCAACACCAAATATCTCGAGTATACCTGCTAAAATTAAAGTAAACCAAGCCATCAAGATTCAACTCCTTTCTTAACCTTGTCACTTTTATTTTCTGTAACTAATTTCAAACCAATAACTCCTGATAAAAGTACTGCTATTAGGAAAATTTTCCCCCATCTGAATGGTTCACCAAAGAAAAGTATTTCTGCAACAACAGTACCTCCTGTACCTATACCCACAAAAATAGCGTAAACAGTTCCAGCAGGAAGTACTTGTGCTGCTGATATCATTAAATAATTGCTTACTATAATCAGAATAACCGTACCAGTCCATGTCCATAAATCATGTGAATGAGTTAATCCAATCACCCAAAAAATTTCTAAAAAGGCAGCAACAAATACTTTAATCCAGTTTATATTCATCCAAATTACCTCCCATTTTAGATAAAATAAAAAGCCCAAGAGAAACTGTTTAACAGTTATCTCCCAGGCTTTTATCCTTCCGTGACACAGCATGACTGTGAGTTTTCTCTCGGACCAGACCAACAACATGGTTACGGAACCCTAGAAAACATTTTATTTATGCAATTGTTTATCGTTAAACATACATTTTAAACGAATTCAAAAAAGCATTTTCAGCAATTAGGCACGATTGTGGAATTATCACACGCTCACTCATTAACTTAATTGTATCAAACTTTTTCATAAATGATCAAACTTTTTTCAAATCCACGAAACATGATGAACTTTCCATGTCCCTTACTCCACTGTCACACTCTTCGCTAAATTCCTTGGTTTATCCACATCACAGCCACGATGTAATGCTGCATAATATGCCAGTAACTGTAAAGGGACAACCGTCACAAGTGGTGTCAATAATGCATGCACGTGTGGTAAAACAAAGGTATCATTTTCTTGCTCAAGCCCTTTCATACTAATGACCATTGCATTTGCTCCCCGAGCCACTACCTCTTGCACATTGCTGCGAATGGCGTAGTTGACATTGGCCTGTGTTGCTAGTGCGATCACCGGTGTTCCTTCTTCAATGAGCGCAATCGTTCCATGCTTTAACTCCCCGCCTGCAAAACCTTCCGCTTGAATGTAGGAGATTTCTTTCAGTTTTAATGCTCCCTCTAGGCATACATAATAGTCACTGCTGCGGCCAATGAAGAAAGCATGACGTGCTTTTTCCAGATGGTTTACAACAAGATCTTCCATTGCTTCTTTTTGATCTGTTAACATCTCCATCGCATTCGCAGCAATTGCCAGCTCCTGCATCGGATCAAAATCCAATGTAATACCTTTTGCTTGTGCAGCGTCTACTGCCAAAATCGCTAGAACAGCTATTTGCGCAGTGTATGCTTTTGTTGATGCGACAGCAATTTCTGGCCCTGCATATAGATGCAATGTGTAATCTGCTTCACGAGAAAGGGTGGACCCTGGCACATTTGTAATCGTCAGTGCTGGATATCCCATTGCTTTTATTTTAACTAATACGGCACGGCTATCAGCTGTTTCTCCGCTCTGGGAAATAAAGACAAATAACGGTTTTGCCGATAAGAGCGGCATGTTGTATGAAAACTCACTTGCGACATGGACTTCAACTGGGATTGCTGCCAGTTTTTCAATGACCTGCTTTCCCGTCCATCCTGCGTGGTAACTTGTGCCACACGCAATTATATAAATGCGATCGCATGCTTTTATTGCTTCACGTACATTTCGATCCAGCTTCAACTCATTATTTTCGTTTTGATACGCTTTAATGATTTTTCGCATAACAATGGGCTGTTCGTCAATCTCTTTCAACATAAAGTGCGGATATGTTCCTTTTTCAATATCCCATGCATCCAATTCAGCTGTATATGGTTTGCGATGAACAGCAGTGCCATCAAGCTTCTGAATCTTAACATTGTTTCTATTTACCAGAACAATTTCCTGGTCTAAAATCTCCAAATATTGATCCGTTACATTTAATGTTGCCATTGCATCACTTGCTACAACATGAAAGTCGTTTCCAATACCCACTAATAATGGACTTTTGTTTTTTGCAACATAAAGTGTCTCCTGGTCTTCTGCATCCATCATACCAATTGCATAGGAACCTTTTAAAAGCCTCACTACTTGGCGAAAAACCTCAGCAGTATCCTGGTATTGCGCACAAAGCCTTTCCATGAGCTGAACAATCACTTCTGTATCTGTTTCACTATTAAACGTTACATCGCTGAGATATTCCTTTTTTAATTCTTGATGGTTTTCAATAACCCCGTTATGAACAAGTGTAAATCTGCGAGACGCGCTTTGGTGCGGATGTGCATTCTCTTCGCTCGGTATGCCATGTGTCGCCCAGCGGGTATGGCCGATTCCCATTGTTGCATGAATCGAGCTATCCACTCGATCCCGGAGTGCTTTGACGCGACCTTTCACCTTGAAAAGACGCATTCCATTATTATTTTGCATCGCGATCCCAGCTGAGTCATAACCGCGATATTCTAATTTTTCAAGACCATTTAATAATAATTCCTTCGTATCATTTTGTCCGATATAACCAACAATTCCACACATATCGTCGTTTCCTCCTTATTAAAGGGGCAACAAACGTCCTTTACAAGGGAATTTTTTCTCCTATTTGCAAGACTCCCAGATGCAAAGGTCTACTTACGCTTCATCTGACCTCTTCCATCTCATCTCTGTTTCGGGGCGTGTTGCCCCTTTCTCGTGATCGTTTATTTTTCATCCTGCTTATCCTTTTGTACAACAAGTTACCTCATTGGTTTCAGAACAACGCATAACGATTGGGATGTGCAATCGGGAGGAATCCGCCGAAAAAACTCGATTAGCCTCCACCTCGTCAACTATTTTCCTGACCGGTCTGAAAATAGTTCTGGCGCTTTTCTTGTCTCTTAACAACGATCCACCTTTCCATTATAATTAACCCTCTTCACATGACAAATGTAAGAAGATGCAGTTCATTTTAACCAACAAGCATTCGTTTTGTCAATTTTTTTCAGAGGGAGTATGAATTAGTATATGAAAGCAAGCAAAGTTTTTTGCTATGTTAACATCTTTTCATTTTAAACGCATGAACATCATCCTTGAAAAGGAGCGTATGACTCATGTAGACTGTAACTATCCACAGTAAGAACGGACGATGAAAAGTATGCGTCCACGGGCAGTTGATTAAACACCCCCTTTCCTATATGAATCGGATATTCAGAAAATTATTTTAATAAAATTGAGGTGGACGTGTTGTGAGTAATAAACAAAAACCAAAAGCGGTTATTGTTATTTTTGGAGTTACAGGGGACTTAGCTAAACGCAAACTGTTCCCATCCATTTACAGGCTCCGTCAAAATGGAAACATTGGCGAGGAATTTGCAGTGATTGGTGTCGGGCGAAGACCATGGGATAACGATACATTGCGGGACCATGTAGAAAAATCAATTGAAAACAGCTTTGGCATGCGAGAAAATCTAAAGAACTTTACTTCTCATTTTTATTACCACCCTTTTGATGTGCAAGAAGCATCCACTTATCAAACCTTAGGTACGTTAATCAATGAGTTGGACGCGGAATATCAAACGGATGGTAATAAAATCTTTTATTTAGCAATGGCACCTGAATATTTTGGCACGGTAGCCAATCAAATAAAAGAAAATGGACTAAAGGAGGGCACCGGCTGGTCTCGCCTTGTGATTGAAAAACCATTCGGCCATGATTTAGAATCTGCAAAAAAATTAAACAATAAGATTCGCGCAGCTTTTGAGGAAAACCAAATTTACCGGATCGACCATTACTTGGGAAAAGAAATGGTACAAAATATTGAAGTAATCCGTTTTGCTAATGGACTTTTTGAACACTTATGGAATAACCGCTTTATCGAAAATATTCAAATCACATCCAGTGAATCACTTGGTGTTGAAGAACGAGCCCGCTACTATGATCACTCTGGAGCAACCCGGGATATGGTACAAAACCACATGCTTCAGATGGTTTCCTTGCTCGCGATGGAGCCGCCAATTAAATTAACGACAGAAGAAATTCGCTCAGAGAAAATCAAAGTACTTCGTGCACTACGCCCCGTTGAAAAAGACCAAGTGGATGAAAACTTTGTGCGCGGACAGTATGGAGAAGGCTCTATCCTCGATGAAAAGGTACCGGCATATCAACACGAGGCAGAGGAACTAGCCGCTTCCAATACCGAGACCTTTGTAGCTGGAAGGGTTATGATCGATAATTATCGCTGGGCAGGGGTTCCATTCTATATTCGTACAGGAAAGCGGATGACAGATAAATCAACCAAAATCGTTGTGGAATTTAAAGATATCCCAATGAATTTATATTATGAAAATAAAACGGATAAACACCCAAACTTACTGGTCATTAATATTCAGCCAGATGAAGGGGTAACTCTCCACCTTAATGCTAAAAGGGGAGGAACCGGAGCATTTGCAGAGCCTATCAAGCTCGCATATAAAAACACTGGAATTGATGGAGTTAATACACCGGAAGCATATGAAAAACTGCTTCTGGACTGCATGCTTGGTGACGGAACGAACTTTACCCACTGGGATGAAGTGGCACTCTCCTGGCAATATGTCGATGCCTTACTTGACGTTTGGGAAAATAAAACAGCTCATTTCCCGAATTATGAATCAGGATCCATGGGGCCAAAAGAAGCAGAGGAACTCCTTGAAAAAGATGGCTTTCACTGGTGGCCGATTTTAGATGAATAATGGATGATGGTAAAGGAAGCAAAAAGGCATTTTTGCTTCCTTTTTTATATGCTGCTTTTTTCGAATTCAGCGGTGCGGAGTTACTTTATTTATTCAGCGCTTCTGGAATTTTATCAGCGCATTTCCCGATTATTCAGCCCTTCACACATGTTGATCAGTGCTCGCTGCACCTAAAGAGTCGCTTCTTTTCTTATTTTATATTATTTTTCCCTGTCCTTGCATATAATCAGTAGCGCGAAACAGTTTACAACAAGGAATAATCAGGAACAGATAGATAAGTTGATCATGATTACAGGGAGTGAATGTTCATGAAGGTGCTTGTGACCGAGTTGATGTGGGATGATGGGATGAAAGAGCTCAAGCGAAGTGGCTGCTCTGTAGACTACGATATGGAACTGGGGCGAAAAAGAAAGGAATTGCTTGCATTGGCACCAGCGTATGATGCACTCATTGTCAGGAATGAAACAAAAGTCGATGCTGAATTGCTTGACGTGGCAAAAAACGCCAAAGTTATTGGGCGACTTGGTGTCGGACTGGATAACATCGATCTAGGTGCAGCATCATCCAGAAACATACCGGTGATTACGGCTAAACATGCAAACGCTACGTCTGTTGCGGAATATGTGATGGCGTCCATGCTGGATGCGTATAGACCGCTCCATCATGCAGATGCTGATGTACGACGTGGTAATTGGAATCGGAAATTTTTTACTGGTAATGAATTAAACGGGAAAACACTTGGCCTCGTCGGAATGGGCGAAATTGCCCACCGTGTCGCGAGAAGAGCAAATGCTTTTGGAATGGAGACAATCGGTTATGATCCGTTCGTTACACCGTTCGACCATATCCTGGCAGAAACCGGAGTTCGATCAGTAAACACGCTGGATGAACTGCTAGTTGCATCCGACTTTGTATCGGTTCATGTCCCGCTGACAAAAGAAACCCGGCATATGATCAACAAAAAGAATTTTCCGCATATGAAACCTCATGCCTATGTGATTAATGCGGCAAGAGGTGGAATCATACACGAAGGGGATCTCATCGAGGCTGTACAATCAGGGGAAATCGCTGGAGCATACCTTGATGTGCTGGAAGCAGAGCCAATTCCGAAAGATTCACCGCTCACACAGATTGCATCTATCCGTCTTACCCCGCATATTGCCGGCGCCACGAATGCCGCGCAGTCCCGGACAGCCATGCTGATTGCTGAGGAAGTGATGAAAGTACTTAACGGCGGTCAGTCGCTTTGTGCGGTGGTTTGATTTAGAGGCGTTTTTAGGATAGGAAAGAACAGCAGACATAAAAACTTCCGCACCCCGTATAAAAGGACTGCGGAAGTTTTATTTTCCAGTATTCAGTGCTTCACACTAAAACAGCACAAAAAAGAGCAGAACATATTTATTCTGCTCCCTCTCCCTATTCATTTATCCATTCGGTGTGGAAGGTACCTTCTTTGTCGATGCGCTTGTAGGTGTGCGCGCCAAAGTAGTCGCGCTGTGCCTGCAAGAGATTTGCCGGTAATTTTTCGGAACGGTAACTATCATAATACGATAAAGCTGCCATAAATCCTGGTACAGCAATGCCATTTTCAATCGCAAGGGCAATCACTTTACGCAGTGACTTTTGATAACCCTCCGCAATTTCTTTAAAATACGGATCCAGCAATAAATTGGCTAGGTTCGCATCCCGGTCGTAAGCTTCTTTAATTTTTTGCAGGAATGCCGCACGGATAATACAGCCCCCGCGGAATATCATCGCAATTTTTCCGTAATCCAAATTCCAATCATATTCCTCCGAAGCAGCTCTCATTTGCGTGAATCCTTGTGCATACGAAACGATTTTACTCATATAAAGCGCCTCGCGGATTGCTTCTATCAGTTCAGCCTTATCGCCCGCATATGGCTGAACTTCCGGTCCTGACAGCACCTTACTTGCATGGACACGCTCGTCCTTCATCGCGGAGATAAAACGGGCAAACACTGATTCAGTGATAATTGGCAGTGGCGTTCCTAAATCGAGTGCGCTCTGGCTCGTCCATTTTCCAGTTCCTTTTTGTGCCGCTGTATCCAAAATCATTTCAACAAGCGGTTTTCCTGTTTCTTCATCTATTTTGGTGAAAATATCAGCGGTAATTTCGATCAAGTAACTATCTAATTCCCCTTTATTCCACGCTGTAAATACCTCATGCAGCTCATTGGCCTCTAATCCTAGCACATGTTTCATAATAAAATATGCCTCTGAAATGAGCTGCATATCGCCATATTCAATTCCGTTATGCACCATCTTCACGTAATGGCCGGCACCGTCCGGACCAATGTAAGTTGTACAAGCTTCCCCGTCCACTTTAGCAGAAATAGCTTCTAAAATCGGCTTCACAAGGTCATATGCCTCTTTTTGCCCACCAGGCATAATGGATGGCCCTTTTAACGCTCCTTCTTCTCCGCCGGAAACACCTGTACCGATGAAGTGGATGCCGTGTGCTTGTAGTTCTTCGCTTCGGCGCTGTGTATCTTTAAAATAAGTATTTCCGCCGTCGATTAAAATATCCCCTTGATCAAGATGCGGCAGCAGCGACTGAATCGTAGCGTCTGTTCCGCTACCCGCTTTTACCATCAGCAAGATTTTGCGGGGCTTTTCCAACGATTCGACAAATTCTTCGATACTATATTGAGGGGTCACTTGCTTCCCCGTAGCTTCTTTCATCATGTTTTCCGTTTTTTCTGGTGATCGATTGTACACAGAAACAGAGTAACCTCGTGATTCAATATTAAAGGCTAAATTTTTCCCCATGACTGCAAGCCCAATCACACCGATTTGTTGTTTTGACATAACTTCTTTCCTTTCGTATTCCAACGTAAAAGCATCCTATTAAAGTTAAAAATACCATAGATAGGCTTCATGATGCAAACAAAGCCTTCATCAATTAACGGAATTTAGACTACTTTCTGATTTCCATATTTAGTAAACAGAAAAGGGACTCCTATTTTTTAGAAAAATCCCCTTCTTAGCCTTTTTCTTTTTTCATGAATGGTTTTGTAATTTTATCTAAAATGGGACGCTTTCCACCTAATACAAGCCCTGCCATTTCAGCAAAAAGATGCAGGAGGAAAAGAATAAAAAATGTGATAATAAGCGAGGTCGTAATCGATGCATTTTGAAAGAGTATTGCCAGAACCCCGAAAATAGCACTGAACGTATAAATAATCAAGACCGTTTTCCGGTGACTGTATCCTTTTGCGATCAGTTGATAGTGAATATGTTTATTATCCGGCATCATGATACTCTCTTTATTATACGCCCTGCGAACAATAGCAAAAACTGTATCGAAAATCGGCACCGCTAAAACAATGACAGGAATGATAAAACTAAACAGCGCTATATTTTTAAAAAGGCCCAGCATGGAAACAACAGCGATCATGTAGCCAAGAAAATTGGACCCCGTATCCCCCATATAAATTTTGGCCGGATGAAAATTATGATATAAAAATCCAAGATTGGAACCAATGAGTACGATACACAGGTAAGCTGCCATCAGCTGCTCATCAATGAGTGCCATAACAAACATACTGCTAAACGCAATCGTTGTAACACCCGTGGCAAGACCATCCAAACCATCAATCAGGTTAATCGCGTTCGTAATCCCGACAACCCATAAAACGGTGATGAGTACACTAAAAAAACCGAGATCAACTACACCGAGGAAAGGAAGTGTGATACGTTCAATAATCAGTCCAGATGAGACAAGAAAAGAGGCCGCTACAAGTTGACCTGTGAGCTTGGCAACAGGACGTAAACTGAATCTGTCGTCCAGCGCTCCGGTTAATATAATGACAATCCCGCCAAGTAAAATTTCCGGTAAATGTTCATGATGCGGCTGCAAATAAAGTGCACCTAAAAAAGCACCGATGAAAATAGCAAGTCCACCTAGTCTGGGAGTAACTTCTTTATGTATTTTACGGTGGTTGGGCAGATCAACCGCCCCAACCTTAATGGCTAGCTTATTTACTGGATAAGTAACTAAAAAAGCGGATACGAGGGCAATAAAAAATGCGATGGCTAAATCAGCATAATTAAACATAATATTCTCCTTGCTCTAGATGTTGCACCATCTCATTCCTGGTGTCACCGTCCTGTTGTCGGATTTCTTAAATTATAGCTTATTTATGTCAAAAAAGGCAAATAATAGTCGGTTGATATACTGCCTATCCGGTTGATTTCCATTCTCTCCGGACGATATGCTGTCCCCCCGGTTGATTCCTCATCCTCTCCGGACGATATGCTGTCTCTCCGGTTGATTCCTCTCCCTCTCCGGTTGATATTTCCTCTCTCCGGGTGATTCCTCTCCCCCTCCGGACGATATGCTGTCTCTCCGGTTGATTCCTCTCCCTCTCCGGTTGATATGCTGTCCCTCCGGTTGATTCCTCTCCCCCTCCGGGTGATACTCCACCCCCTCCGGTTGATTCCCCACTCTCTCCGGGTGATACTCCGCCGCCCAGACTGCTCCATGCAATTTCCTAGCATGTTTCCTTCAAATTGGACATACGTATTATTGGACAGAAGTAATTCTCAACGAAGGGGGAAGGAAAATGCAATTTTATTATGGGAGTCAAATGCCACTGAGGATTTTAGATGAAACGGAATTTTGGAAGGAGCAGGAAGCGGAGCATACCATTGTCATGAGGGAGCTGATGACAGATCTAGAAAAACATTATATAGATGGGCTAAATCGCTGGGAGGAAGTGCTTGAATCGACACATCAGCAGGTGCGGCGTTTTATTACATCCCTTAAGCGCAGTAACTATCACATTTCTCCTCCTCTCTATCAGCAGGTGATGGAACTCGTTACATTTTGTTTGCAGGAAAGTGTTGCATTTACCCAGTTTTGCAGACAGATTAAAACGGAGAGCCAAGCAGCAAAAGGAAATCATACGGCCAAAGTAGTGATTGATCACATTATTGATGAATCGGAATATTTCATGGGAATCGCACAGACGATTTTATATGAAAAGCTTTAAACTGATATTGGTGAGGCGTTACTTCTGTAGTGACGCTGTTATTTTTTTTAAAAAAGGTGAAAAGGACTGCCTTATGCTTTAACTTCCACTATAGCATTCCTTTTGTAATAAGCTGACTGTTTTTAAAATAAGGACCGAGGAAACGGCACGGCTAGATCAACACCGCACTCCCCCTATGAGACATACGCAAAAAAGCCGCCTCTGATGAGACAGCCTCAAACACTACATCGTCTTCACAACGTTGCTATCTGGCTTTAGTGCCGTGAAAAACAGCACAATTGCTGTGATGATATGCATAATCATGCCAAGGATCGGAACCCATCCGACACAAGATGTAATAATGCCTAAAATACTTCCGCCATTAGCTCCCCCGTCCTTTGAAGTAAGCAGGAGTGTGATAATATGCAGGATTAACATGACAAATAGTGGTATCCAGCCTTGACTAATAATAAACAGTCCGCCGAAAAATGGAATGCCTAAAAATGCCTCGGCACCCCCAGTGACCCATTTCATCACTTTTGAAGGTGACATCGGAACCCTCCTCCCTTTGACGTTCGTGCGTATTTATTTAAAGTGTTAGTTAAACATGATGATTCCATTCAAATTTACGCGCTAATTAAGCACCTTGATATAGCAAAGACTACCCACTTGGGTAGTCTTTCTTTTATTCTACTGTTTTCTTTTTCTTTCGTCTAGTCATTTTTTTGGTTAAATCATCAAACAACGTATAGACGACTGGAATAAGCAGCAATGTAAAGATACTGGATATTGTCAGTCCGAATATGATCGTAATCGCGAGTGGCTGCTGCATTTCAGCACCTTCACCTAGTGCCAAACCAAGCGGCACCATTGCTAATACGGTTGTTAATGTTGTCATTAATATCGGACGTAACCTGTTTGGTCCTGCTTTTAGGATTGCCTCGTACGTATTCATTCCCCGTCTCTTTAGAATATTAATATAATCGACGAGTACGATCGAGTTATTAACGACGATCCCCGCGAGCATAATAATTCCGATGAAGGCTGGTATGCTCAGCGGTAAGTCGGTAACGAACAAGCCAACCATGACACCGACTACCGTTGCAGGCATTGAGAACATAATGATGAATGGGAATAAGAAGTTCTCAAATTGAATGGCCATCACAGCGTATACGAGGAAAATCGAGAACACCAACGCTAAGGCTAAGTCCGTGAATGATTCTGTCATATCCTCTGCTTGCCCGCCTATTTGATAGCTGTATCCTTCTGGAAAATTCATTTGATCCAGTTCGGCCTCGACATCCCCTACAACACTCATCAAATCACGGTCGACGATATCGCTCGTCACGTTCATCTGCGGCTGCTGATTTTCCCGCAGTAATGTAACAGGACCTTGGATCTCTTTTAAATTCGCAATTTCTCTTAAAGGGATGCTTGCTCCAGATTGCGATTGAATGTTCATCCCTTCTAAATCATTGATACTGCTTCGTTCACCTTCCGGATAAAGAAGTGTTACATCCATCTCTTCCCCTTCTTCGCGATACTGTGTTGCCAGCTGACCGGTGAATTGAAGCTGAATTTGATTTGTAATTTGTTCTTCCGTTAAACCATATTCTGCTGCTTTGTCCTCATCAATTTCAATTGTCATTTGCGGAACACCTTCAGATGCCGCTGACTCAGGATTATAAACACCTTTTACTTTGGAAATGTTTGTGACAATTTGATCGGCAAGTTCGGTTAATACCTTATGATCCGTTCCTTTCAGCTGAATTTGGATGGGATCGCCCATTTCCATCCCGCTATCCATGGAACTAACCGTGATTTCAGCCCCTGGAATGGTCTGAAGGTCTTTATCCATCTCCTGCACAATTTCTTTTGTTGTTTTTTCTCTGTCTGAGGATGGGATAAGCTGCATCGTAAATGTTGCCTGATTCACGCTCGATCCCATTCCAAGATCATCCGTACCTACACTGGCAAAACTCATTTCAGTTGTTTCATCATATTTAGTTAATTTCTTATTTACCTTTTCGGTAATAGCTTCTGTATGTTCTAATGAGCTACCTGGTGCTGTTTCAACCCTAATTTCAATTTGCCCCTGGTCCGAAGCAGGAATAAATTCTGCACCGATAAATGGCGTTAATGCCAAGCTGGCGACAATTGCTATCAGTGTTCCACCTACCGTTGTTTTGCGGTGTTTCAGCACCCATTTTAAGACACGCTGATAGCCATTATTAACACGCCCAAGAAAACGGTCAAACCAATATCTTCTTCCCTGGTCTTTATCGATGACTTTCCGAAGCAGCTTCGATGAAAGCATCGGCACTAATGTTACCGCAACAACCAAGGATGTAATCAGTGAAAAGGAAACAGCCAGTGCAAGTGGTGTAAATAAATCCGACGCTATACCTTCCACGTAGATAATTGGTAAAAACACAACTAATGTTGTTGTCGTTGACGCAATAACAGCTGGTGCCAGTTCCGAAGCACCTTTTGTAGCTGATTCAAATAAGCTGTAGCCGCGTTGCCTGTAGGAATAGACATTTTCTAAAATAACAATCGAGCTGTCGACCATCATCCCTAGCCCCAAGGCCAATCCACCGAGCGTTAAGACGTTCAGTGTCTCGCCTGTAAAGTACATTAATGCAAAGGTAGCGATAATTGCAATTGGAATCGATAATCCAATAACAACCGTTGCACGTATACTCTTTAAGAATAGAAGCAATACAAAGACGGAAATAATGCCACCGATTAAAATGTTCTTCACAACGGAATCAATTGACATTTGAATGAATTCCGATGTATCGATGACGACATCTAAACTTACATCATCTGGCAGTTCTTTATTTAAATCTTCCATGCCGCTTCGGATATTCTTTGCAACGTCAACCGTATTGCCGTCTGTTTTTTTCATAATGGACAAGACCATTGATGATTTTCCATTCACAAGTACTTCGGATGATTTTTCTTTAAAAGTATCTTTTACTTCGGCAACATCTTCCACATGAATGGTTGACTCGGATTCTGTCTGAATAATCGTACGCTCAATATCTTCTAATGATTCAAATTCACCTGTCACTCTTAATTGAAGGTCCTGATTTCCTTTGTCAATTTGTCCGACGGATACAGATTTATTCGAACTGTTCAATGATTCGACGAGTGCTTGTGGGGAGACACCATACTGCTGTAGTTTTGCTTGGTCGAGAATTAATTGAATTTCTCGTTCTTTTGCTCCTTCAACTGTAACGGAAGCTACTCCTCCTTGCCGTTCAAAATAAGGAACAATTTGCTCATCCGCAATTTTTGTTAATGCTTCAGGCTCTTTTCCTGTCAGACCAATCCACATGACTGGCATTTGCTCCGGGCTAAATCGCATAATATTTGGATCCCCAGCCCGTTCTGGTAAAGCGCCTTTTATTTGATCTACTTTTTCTCTGACATCCAGTAGTGCTTGATCAAGATCAGTTCCATTTTTAAACATCATCAATACCAAGGACGCGCCTGATTGTGACTGTGATTGAACAGTCTCAATGCCTTCAACTGAACTGACCGAGGATTCAATTGGCCGGCTGATTAAGTTTTCAACTTCTTCCGGTGCTGCATCTTCATAGTTTGTAGCGACAACAGCAACTGGCAGATCAATCTTTGGGAAAAGATCAATAACCAGACTGCGGACAGATACAACGCCAAGTGCAATGACGGCAAGAACGATCATGATCACACCAACTGGTCGTTTAACTGATGTATTTACTAACTTCACCGCTTATTCCCCGCTTTCTTTCACAACGTTTACCTGATCGCCATCTGAAAGTGTTAGCTGGCCAGTTGTCACAACTTGATCGCCATCTTCTACTTTCCCTTCAATTGCTGTTTTATCTGATTGCGTTTCTTTTATGTTAACTTCCATTTTAACTGCTTTATCTTTTTTTATGACATAAATAAATGTTTCATCACTTGTTTCGACAATCGCTTCTGTCGGCAGAATGATTGCATCTTTGACACGTTTTTCTGGAATATGCACCTCAGCCACCGATCCAGGTAAAATGTCTAGATCTTCCTCTTCTAGTTCTGCTGCGACCGTATACATTCCCGTTTCATCCGGCATCGAATCAATAGATAGCACTTCTGCTTTGTATTTCTCACCATCAATCTCTGTGTTAAGCTTATCTTCTTTTTCTAGCAATTTTTGCATATCCGCAGTAACAGAAAAATTAATTTTCATCGTATCTGTATCAATGATGACAGCTAACGGCTCTTCATTTGAAACAATTTCCCCTTCACTAGCGTTTAAATTAGCCACTTTGCCCGATTCTTGTGCCTTGATTGTTTGACTTCCAGCAGGTGACTGAATCGTAGCGATTTTTTCATCTTTATCCACGTTATCCCCATTCTTTGCTTCTAAAGAATCTAGTTCACCAGGATTCTCGACCATGATCGGGGTCGAACTTCCAGGTTGGATACGCCCGTATACGGATTCTTCCATCGTAAGATCGCCTTTTTCCGCTTCAATCGTTTCAACCGATGTAACCCTATCCTCCTCTTTCGTCTTCGCTTCTTCCTCATTACATGCCGCTAAACTACTTACCAATAAAATGGCGACCATCCCCAGCAGTATTTTTTTCATTTGTTGCTCTCCTCTCAAATCAATTTTTTCATCGAATTAATCCAATAATTCTACGTTTAATCGTCTTGCTATCTCCTGACATTCATCTTTTAATCCATCTATCCGCACGAAATGGGCAAGCAGACCTTGGATTATGATTGTCTGTGGCTCTTCTTTACGCATTTCTTTTCGCAGTTCATCCCGCACTTCGTAAAGTTTTTCTACTTCCTCTCCTTGATGATATAAGTGATCTATCTTCGCTTCTAGATGAAATAAAACATCCTCTAACTCACTTTCAAGCAGAGACACCTCATATTTATATGGCAGCATTTCCTCTGTTATGAGTGCATCCTCTTTTCCTCTCATCATCCCGTAGACAATATCGTCCAGACGCTTCATCAAGAAACTCCCGATTCGCTCGGCACTTATGTCTATATGATCAATAACAATACATTTAAAATAACTGTGCATCAAACCTTCTAACTGAATAATGCTATCGACTAAGTAAGGTTTCATGTGCTCTCCGTAAATCGCATAAATACTTTGCTTCAGCCAATGAAAACTTCTTATATTTGTCTGTTTGATAAGATCGTCGGCACTTTTTCCCATCGAAATGTCTTCACGTAAATGCATGATGATAAAACCTTTATATTTAAATATGTATTCGGTTAATACCGTCATTTGTTTCGCTAATCTTTGTCTAGGAGGGATGTTTTCCAACCCTACCGCTTCCATTCGTTCAAATATTTGCTTCTGGAAATGCTCGATGGCAGATGCAATAAATGTTTCCTTTGAATGAAAGTAAAGGTAAAATCCTCCCTTCGATATACCTGCATCCGTTGCAATTTCCTGGATAGACGTTTGATGGTAGCCTTTCGTAGCGAATAATTTCACGCCCGATTCAATTAACTTTCGCTTTTTTTCATTCATTTTACCACCTGTTTTTAGCGTTCGTGACTGACCGGTCAGTCACTCCCCTCTATAAAATTAATAATCACTTACTTTTATCCTTCTATATCATACACGGATAGAACCCTATGTTGCAAGCAATATACTGTGATATTTCTGTGAATAAAAAGTCGTACGCCTGAGGTGACTGTATGAAAAAATTAATGATGACCGAATATCCAAGCTAGGCCAACCATAGGCATCAATTTGTGAATGCTTACCGAAATTAAAAACAGAAAAACCGTTTCCCAGTGGAACAGGAAACGGTAAACATTAACGGTATGTTTTATTAGTTTTCATTTACTCGACAAGATTGTCATCTTTATTGTCCTTATTGTCCGTGTCTTCATTCTCTAAATTATTCTCGCTGTCGGAATCTCTTTCCATCATGTTATCGTCTCTTTCCTGATCCATGTCATCATCTTGATCCGTACCTTGATCATTATCGTTCAAATTCGTATTATCGTCTTCTTGATCAAGTGGTGTCTCTTGATCCTCTTCCACCGGACCATTTTCATCATCTACTGGATCATTTTCATCACCCGCTGTACCACAGGCTGTCATTAAGGTTAAAGCAAACAGCGGAGTTCCCAGTCTTAATAACCACTTTTTACTCACGTTTATCCCTCCCTTCTTATGTATTCTCGCCCTTAGGTTTACCCATTTAAAAAAGGAAATACATGCAAATTTTCATTTCCGCATGAAATCGTTTCGTGTGATGCAGATGGGAGGAACTAGAAATACATACCAAAAAAGGGAATCGAAGTCTAATCTTATTCCCGTACAGGCCCTTCCCAGTTATGTTAAAATTATTTTAACAATCTACTTAGAAAAGGTGATGGAAAATGGATCATCCAATTAAGCTAACAGCATTATCATCCAAAGGAGGATGCGGCTGTAAAATAGGGCCTCAAGACCTCAAGGAAGTATTACATACATTGCCGCCTGCTGCCCTAAACCCAGATTTACTTGTTGGACTTGATACGAGTGATGACGCTGGCGTGTACCGATTAAATGCGAATACCGCTCTCGTTCAGACGGTAGACTTTTTCACGCCGATCGTTAATCATCCGTACGATTTCGGGCAAGTAGCAGCAGCAAATGCCATAAGTGATGTCTACGCAATGGGCGGAAAGCCAATTACTGCGCTGAATATCGTTGCTTTCCCCATCTCCACGCTTGATAAACAAATCCTTGCTGACATCCTTCGTGGTGCTGGCGATAAATTGAAAGAAGCGAATGTAACGCTTGTCGGCGGTCATTCGATTGACGATCAAGAGCCAAAATTCGGACTTGCCGTCACAGGTGTTGTTCACCCGGATAAAGTAAAAACAAATGCAGGTGCCAAGCCTGGAGATAAATTGATATTGACAAAGCCAATCGGGGTCGGGATTTTAACTTCCTCGCTTAAAAAAGATTTGCTTGCTGAGGACGAAATCAAACGTGTTACAAATGTGATGACAACCTTAAACAAAACAGCCTCTGAAACCATGGAGAGCTATAATGTCCATGCTTCCACAGATGTAACTGGTTTCGGCCTGCTTGGTCATGCATCTGAAATGGCTGCTGGCAGTGATGTTGGATTAACCATTTATCACAAACAAGTACCAATCTTGCCACGTGTCAAGGAACTGGCAACATCCGGAGCTGTACCTGGCGGATCAAAAAATAACTTTGCTCATTTAAAAGACATCGTTACCTATCCAGCGAACATGGATCAAGTCGATAAATGGATTTTATGTGATGCAGTTACATCTGGTGGTCTCCTTATCGCTGTTCACGAAGATGATGCAGAACCAATGCTTTCGGACTTACAAGATAAAGGGGTGGAGGCAAGGATGATCGGAGAAATTACAGCTGAATATCAAGGTAAAATTATCGTTGAATAGTTGAAGAGGTGTTTGAAAATGTTCGAAAATATTGCGCTACAAGATTTATTCGATCTTCAGGCAAAAGAAAAACATACACTGATTGATGTACGCTCACCAAAAGAATTCCAAGAGACAACTATCCCTGGTAGCATAAACATTCCTATCTTCACAAATGAAGAAAGGGCTGAGGTTGGAACGCTCTATAAAAAGGTCAGCAAAGAGGCTGCAAAAAAACGGGGGCTGGAAATATTCTCCAAAAAACTGCCTGATTTTATCGATTCATTTAAACAAATTGATACATCGATGACCGTTTTCTGCTGGCGCGGAGGCATGCGAAGTAAAACCGCTGCAACGGTGCTTGATCTCATGGGAATACACGTCAATCGTTTAGAAGGCGGAATACGTTCTTACCGAAAATGGGTCATCCACGTATTAGGCAAGCAAGATTTCCGTCCCGAACTTTTCGTCCTTAATGGATATACAGGAACCGGAAAAACAGCTTTATTAAAAAAGCTAAAACAAAATGGATATCCAGTCATGGACCTTGAAGGGATGGCCGGACATCGTGGATCTATTTTTGGCCATATTGGACGCGAGCCTAGTAATCAGAAAAACTTTGACTCAGCACTGGTCCAGACTATTCTCCGCTATCAGGATGAACCTTTTGTGTTAACGGAGGGGGAAAGTAAACGGATTGGAAAAGTACTTCTCCCTGACTTTCTTTATCAGAAAAAAGAAGCTGGATTCCAGATTTTTATTAACCTTCCATTGAATGAAAGAATTAAAATTATTTTAGATGATTACCAGCCCTGGAGTGATCCCGAAACATTCCTTGAGGCTTTTCGTATTATTAAAAAACATATTCACACACCTGTGGCCAAACAAATCGATAAAGATTTACAAAACGAAAACTACCCCAATGCCATTGGATTGTTATTAAAATATTATTATGATCCGAGATATGAATATGCTATTGGAAATTATCCGGATGACAAAAAATGGCTGATCGATGTCAACCATATCGATGAAGCATATGAAAAGATACTCCAGCGCGTAAAATATCCTGTATCCACTTCCTAAATTGAAAAAAGAAATGTGCCTAAACGTAGGAGGCTTGGATGAAATCCAGGCCTCCTACGTTTATTCCTAATACATCTCACTTGAGATTGATTTTCGATTGTAAGTGTTCTGCCCTCGCTTGGTCAGTTATCGGCTTTATAAAGGATGGAAACGGTGCGGCTTAGCTCAAAAGGCTGTATTCCTTTTTGATAACTACTGAATTGCAAACATTATTTCAGCTTCACACGCTTTTTCGCCATCAACCGTAGCAATTCCTCTTCCTTTTCCGATGCTTCCTTTAACTCTTGTAATTTCAACTTCTAGCTGTAGCTGGTCACCGGGTTTGACTTGGCGTTTAAAACGACATTTATCCACGCCGGCTAAAAATCCAATCTTTCCTTGATTTTGCTCCATATGTAACACAGCAATAGCACCTGTTTGCGCAAGCGCTTCAAGAATTAATACCCCAGGCATTACGGGATACTCGGGAAAATGGCCCTGGAAAAACGGCTCATTTGCTGTAACGTTTTTTAAACCGACGACACGTTTCCCTTCCTCCATCTCTGTTACCTTATCAACTAATAAAAATGGATAGCGATGGGGAATCGTAGCTTTTATTTCTTGACTGTCCATAAATTTTCTCTCCTTTTCCCAGATGGATATAAACATGCTCCTCCCATTATAGCAAATGGAAGTTTCATTTTAAGCAAAATAAGGTAATCGAACTTTAGACCGCTTTTTCACCATGTATGCAACGTAAAAAGCGAGGAAATAATAGAATACACGAATGCTAAGGATCTTTACTTATGAAAAGGAGGATCAGCATGCTCTGGACGATCTTTATCATCCTATTAATTTTGTGGGTGTTCGGTTTCCTCTTTAAAATTGCTGGAGGTCTTATTCATCTTTTACTAGTCATTGCACTGATCATTTTCATTATCCGTTTTACCCACGAAAGAGATCCATAAACTTCTCTATGATGGATTTTAAAAAAGACGCTCCCATAAAAGGAATCGCCTTTTTTACTTTGCTTTTTTTACAATATCAACGATATGCTGCCATGTTTCCTTTTTTAAGATATCAAGCGGAGCACCATCACCAATAACTCCATAGCCAATCATTAGGCCTGCAGCAAGGGCTATTGCACATAGAACGAGAACAATAATAATCCGCAGCCAAATCGGCAGTATTCGGCGCTTCAGCAGCCTTGCTTGCTTTCTTTCTTGCTTTCTTTCTTGCTTACGCTTCTGCTTTTGCTGCTTGCGCGTCACTACCTCTGCATTTTCTTCTGTGCTAGTCTGCTGGTTATTGTTTACAGCCTCTTCACGCTGCATTTTTGGTTCTTCATGTTCTTCTTTTGACCGCTCTTTTGTGGCAGTTTGTTCAGATTGGTTAGACATGGTTTGTTTCTCCTTAATTCCCAAAGAATTCTCTCTATCTTAACTGGTTAATTAATCCTGACATTTGATCACTCATGGAAATTGTTCTTGCATTCAATTGATAAGAACGTTGCGCCATAAGCAAATCGGACATTTGCTTTGACATATCAACATTGGAATTTTCTAATGCATTGCTTTTTAAAACAGACACATTTGCCTCTTGAGGCGATATGATTTCATCGATGTTATCCTGATTTTGCCCAGCTGCCAGACGAAAGGTATTGCCTCCAGCAGCTTCCAGCAATTGAGGGCGAGCTGCTTCTACAACAGCGATGCGTCCGACTTGTTCTGTTTGATTTCCCCGTTTTAGAATAATGTCCCCAGTTGATTGAATCGTTATCGCATCAAATTCCTTATCAAATACAATTGGTCCATTTTCCCCAAGTACCGGATCTCCTGTTTTCGTTGTCAGCATAACATCCTGATTATGATTAACAGGATTCAAATAAAAAGCGCCATCACGGGTAAATCTTGTTTCAGATGTCCCATTTTCATTCACTTGAATGGGAAACAAATGATTCGCTTTCAGTAGAGCAGTATCTAGGACTCGATCCGTTTCCATAATAGACCCAGGCGTATTATTATTATTGATCGCGCCAAGTTTTGCGCCTGAACCTATTCGCAGGCCTTCTTGTGTCAGACGTCCTTCACGATTGGCCGGGGCAGTCATATGATCGATTTGCTGAAACAGCAAAGAGGAAAAATTTGCATCACGGCTTTTATAGCCGGTCGTTTCACTATTCGCCAAATTATTTCCGATGATATCGATTTTTTTCTGTAGCTGATTCATTGTCACTGCTGCTCGAAACATTCCTATCAAAATCCCCCTTAGCCTAAGCGCCCAATTTCACTTACTGCTTTTCCCATATTTTCATCGTATGCTTTTAATACACGTTGATTTGTTTCAAACATTCGGTAGGATTCCATCATTTGGGTCATTGCTTGTAGCTCATCCACATTCGAACGTTCAAGTACTCCCTGCCGCACACGAAATCTAGCCTCAGCAGGAACTTCCCCAGCATCTCCACGAAATAGATTATTTCCTTCTTTAGTAAGCTCATTTACGTCCGGCACGTAGGCAATTCCAAGCCTTTGTCCATCAGCCTCAAGCTCTCCATCCGCTGCAACAGTAAAATCCGACCCATTCGTTTGAATGCGATTCAGAGATTCGTCTAATACATCATACCCTTCGTTCGTAACAAGGAAACCTTGTGCATCAACAGTAAAATTCCCATTTCTTGTATAACGCTGTTCTCCCGCCTCATTTTGTACAGTGAAAAAAAGACTGCCCGTTTCGTCCGGTACATCACTTTGAATAATTGCCAGATCTGTTGCTGTTTGTGTCTCCTTCAAATCACCTTGATGATGATTTGGAACCATTTCCTGTACATAAACACCGGTATGTAAAGAACCGATTGGCTTTTGCTGACGCAGCTTCGCACTATTTTTTGCCGGGATATTTTTACTTCCCATTTGCTGCATGAATAGCTCAGGAAAAGCACGTGATGAGGATTGATCCGCCTTAAAACCAGGTGTATTTGCATTGGCAATATTATTCGATAATGCCTCCTGATGCCGTTGCTGCGTGATCATTCCACTTGCAGCTGTATAAAAACCTCTTAACATCCATTTATCCCCCTTCATAGGTAAAGGCTACGATCCCCTATTCCAAGGGTTTTCGCCCGCCTATAAGGTTACATAATTCTTTTTCGTTCAATTTTATCAATGTTTTCTAACATAATACCAGTTCCTGTAGCAACACAATTCATTGGCTCTTCCGCTATAAATACTGGGACTTTTAATTCTTCATTCAATAATTGATCGATTCCGTGAATCAATGCGCCACCGCCTGTGAGAATAACACCTCGGTCAATAATGTCCGCAGATAATTCTGGTGGTGTTTTTTCCAGCACCGATCTTGCAGCCTGTGTAATTAAGGATGCTGATTCATGCAACGCTTCTTCAATTTCAGCAGAATACACAGTAATCGTACGCGGCAATCCGCTTACCATATCACGCCCGCGAATTTCAAGACTTTCATCCCGCGCCCCCTTGAATACCGTCGCTACATTCTTTTTAATTTCTTCAGCAGTTCGCTCACCGATTAATAATTTATATTGCTTCTTAATGTACTGCATGATCTCGATATCAAATTTATCCCCGGCCATTTTGATGGATTCCGCTGTCACGATATCCCCCATCGACAATACCGCTACATCTGTTGTTCCTCCACCAATATCAATGACCATATTCCCGCTCGGCTGGAAAATTTCCATGCCAGCTCCAATTGCAGCCACTTTCGGCTCTTCTTCCAAATACACTTTTTTCCCGCCTGATTTCTCAGCCGCTTCCTTAATCGCCTTTTGCTCCACCATTGTAATATTTGTTGGGCAACAAATCAGCATTCTTGGCTTTGAAAGAAATCCGCGAACATTGATTTTATTTATAAAATGCTTTAACATTGCTTCTGTTATATCAAAGTCAGCAATCACTCCATCCTTAAGGGGACGGATCGCTTCAATATTTCCTGGTGTACGCCCAACCATGCGCCATGCCGACTCGCCCACTTCAAGCACTTTTCCAGTAACGCGATCCATGGCGACAACAGCTGGCTCATTTAAAACAATTCCTTTGCCTTTAACATGAATTAAAACGTTGGCAGTCCCAAGGTCAATTCCAATATCTCTCGAAAACATCGTTCAAGGTCCTCCTTGCTCCAATTGCTATCTCGCATCTATAAAAGAACAAAATGCTACTAACATAATATTTTACCACAAAAATCTACAATTAACTGTAAAAAAGGTAAAATCTAAATGTAATTTTTAAGGAAAACAATCCAAACAGACCAGCACGATAAAACATGTGTTATTCTAGTCAGATTCAAAGGGTTATGATCCGCCGGTTGATTCACGCGCGAGTCCGGACGATATTTCAATTCCTAAGTTCATACGATACTTAACTGCAGTCATTTTCTAAATATTTTGTCGCAACATCGTTAGAAATAAGGTATAATATTCTTTAAAAATAAAGGTGTGATTATTTTGATTGTAAAACAAAGGAAAAAGCCGCACATTATTTTGGCATATGAAGCTCTATTTAGGAGACTAAAAGAGAGATACAGGCAAAATGAAGTGATAAACGAATCCTACCAGAAGTTTAATGCGGGATACCGCGGCGAAAAAAATGTGGACTACCAAATCTCCCTCTACCCTCACGAAAATTTTTTTATCTTTCATGATCTACGTTTAGGAATCCATTCTCACTACTTCCAGCTGGATACATTAATTCTCACAAGAAATTTTATTTGTATTTTAGAAATTAAAAATCTAAAAGGGAAACTAAATTATGATACTGAGCAGCAACAATTAACACAGGAAACTGATGGTAAAATCATTAGATATAAAGATCCCATTCAACAGGTTGAACTACAAAAGAGGAATTTGGAATTCTGGTTACATCGAAACCGTTATTTTAATCTTCCTATTGAAACGCTTGTTATCATGAGTAACCCTTCTACCATCATAACGAACATTCATAAAGATCCTACATTTTTTAATAAATGGATACACGCGGAAAGCATACATTTTTTCTTAGATAATTTAGAGTCTAAGTATACAAATGTAGTTTTGAATAAAGATCAGCTAAAAAAGTTAAACCATCTGCTTTTAAAAGGAAACACGCCACTCACTCCTAATTTATTTGAAAAATATAATATTTCCAACCGACATCTCATTGATGGCATCCCATGTCCGCAGTGCAATTATTATCCAATGGTGCGCCAGTATAAAAAATGGTCGTGTCCGAAGTGTGCCAATCAGGATTCTAAGGCTCATGAACGAGCCATTTTAGATTATTTCCTTCTGTATAAGGATACTATCACAAATAAAGAGTGCCGAAACTTACTTCAATTGGCATCCCCCCGAAGCGCATATAACATTTTAAAATCAATGGAGCTCAAACAAACCGGCAAGAACAAGGCAAGAAAATACCACGCTCCGATAGACTTTCCAATGGATTCCGTTTTTCCCTTGAAATACAAATCTATACTTGATTACTAGATGAAAACAAAAAGTCATAAAATATGCCATGGGCCAGTTCCCTTTCGCTACACAGAATATGTTTGCTCATTTGACGTTTTCTACTTGATGTTCGCACTTTCTGTTGATTCGGACGCCACTCCAGTCGATTCGCGTGATCCTCCGGTTGATTCACTCGTTCTTCCAGTTGATATTTCCTCAATCCGGTCGATTCCGCGACACTCCGGTTGATATCTCCCCAGTCCGGTTGATTCACTCGACACTCCGGTTGATATCTCCTCTGTCCGGTTGATTCCGCGACACTCCGGTTGATATCTCCTCTGTCCGGTTGATTCACTCGACACTCCGGTTGATATTTCCCCTGTCCGGTTGATTCACTCGACACTCCGGTTGATATTTCCTCTGTCCGGTCGATTCCGCGACACTCCGGTTGATATTTCCCCTGTCCGGTTGATTCACTCGACACTCCGGTTGATATCTCCTCTGTCCGGTCGATTCCGCGACACGCCAGTCGATATCTTCTCAAATCCGGTTGGTCTGCATGCGCTTTTTTCTCCTCACTAGCTGCGACAAGCAATCCTCAGGCTGCGTATGATTGCAAACTTAAAACCCAACCAAATGAGTCGTTGGGTTCTTAAGTTTGTACAACAAGCTATTCACTTTGTGTTCTTGTACACCTCCTCCTCCCTATTATTTAGCCAACTGGATTTGTAGGTTTTTCATCGGGGAAGTCTACTCGATATTTTTTTCTTGTGGCTTCTCCTCCCCGAAGATGTCGAATGGATTTGTGGTAATTCAGTACTTCTTTTACTTGATTCGCTAATTTTGGGTTTATTTCGGGCAATCGTTCTGTTAAATCTTTGTGGACTGTACTTTTGGAGACCCCAAATTCTTTCGCAATCACTCGGACTGTTTTTTTCGTCTCCACGACATAATTTCCTATCCTGATTGTCCTTTCTTTGATGTAATCATGCACACCGTTCGCCTCCCTATGTTGGATATTTCCGAGGTGTGGGTTCTGAGACAAGGTGTAAATTCAATCGTGGCCTGCTTGACTACTAGAAATTTTCAATGTGCCATTTTGTAAACGACCCGTTTAGTAATAATCCTATGTTCCCTTAAAAATAAAGAATATTTCGATATTTTTATATGTATTGGTTGTCACTTAAATACTTCCTTTAAATGCCACACAAGCTCTCACCTCAGACTTTATTGATTGGCTTGGTTTATAACATTTTATTACAGAACAGTGTCGTTTATGCTTAAAATTACATCTTTAAAAAAGAGGACAAGAAGTATTTAACCTACCCCTTGTCTACTGTTAACCGACTCCTACATCTTTTAACGCCCGTAAAGGTAGCCGGCTGAAGAAATAATTACTTTCCTTCTCGATAAAATAATTATAAGATTTATAAAGCATATGTTTATCTTCCGTCGCCACCCCCATATAATAAAGCGTAAATGGATTATCCATGGATAAATTCCTTAATAACTCGACAGCCTTTGAATAATTTCCCTTTGCAATTTCAATATGTGCCTGTTCACTTTTTTCGACAGAGGATATGCCATAGGTCTTTTTGAAATGTGCACATAAAAAAGGAATGTTTTGCTGTTCAATAATATGAATAAGGTTGTGCAATTTATTTTTCTTTGCTATTTTCAGAGCTTTTGTCAGGTGAAACTTCCCTTGCGTAAAATGATCAAAAATATAGGATAAGCCGAGATTATTATGTAGACTAGCAATAATTTTTTCATTGTTGGTTTTCGTTAAAGCGCGGTATGCATACTTTCTCGCGATGATTAATTCATTTCGTATCCAATAATAGATAAATAAACTTTGGTGAAGCCGTAATTTAAAATAAGAAAGGATGAAATCATCCTCGATTGCTTCAAATAAATATGGCTGCTCTACTAAAAAACTTCCAACTTCCTCATAATCACGCAAGGAAAAATAAATATAAATTCTTGTAAATTCCACGAGGCATTTAATTTCAGCCTCATTTGAATGAATATACTGCAGCCTCTCTAGTAAATTTTGTGGGGAATCTTTTTTGAGACAACAATCGACCATAATTTGATAAATAGCACCCCAAGTTTTATTGGATGTGTGCATCGATTCCAGATTTTTTTTGATTAGAAGTTGTAATTCTTCATAGTACCCATTCATGTATAAAAATTCGAGGCCTTTTTTCTGAATAACTTCTGAAGTAGAATTTAAAATATAATCCCGTGTCAAATCCAAAGCAGTCCGATTATCATGTTGATAGGATAAAAAGTACTGAATTTCTCCCAGTGACAGACCAGTGTTATCTTCTATGAAATGAATCGATTTCTGCATTACGTTAAGCTCCTCCCGCATTTATAGAATAGATCATCATATTTATTTCCTGGATTTTTTCGAATATTTTTTCCATTATTATCGTAACACAGATACAACGTAAAATTTAGAAATATCGTTCGACATCTTTTGCAATAGATGGTAAAAATGAATATTAATTCAGTCGTAGCAAATAGTATAGCCCTAGTAGTTTTACTAGGGCCACTGTCACGATTAGGCACTTGCAGATGAAGCGGATGAATCAGTGGTTTCATCTGTTTGTTCCTTATCCTCGACGTCTTGTTCGTCTTCCTGTTTTTCATTTTTTTGTTCATCAACAACTTCTTCGTCTTGCTCTTCATTTCCTTCGTTATCAAGTTCATCTTGTTCAGGATCTACTTCAATATCTTCGGAATCCTCGCCATCTTGTTCTTCTGTTGAATCCGTACCTTCTTCGACTGCATTAGCGTCTTCTTCCGTTGCTTCTGCATCTTCTTTCTCCGTTGCTGACTCATCTTCCTCTTCTTTTGCATCTTCTTTAACTTCTTCTGCTTTGATTCCGTCTAATTTGCTAACAGGCTGATTAAAGTACTCTTCTGGGTTTACTTCAATATCATTTTTTCTTAATTCGAAATGAACATGTGTCCCATTGTCTTTTCCGAACAAGTTCTTCCCAGCTGTACCAAGCTTATCTCCTTGCTCTACTTCCGAATCTGCCTTTACATCTACTTCACCAAGACTTGCATAATAAGTTACTACATCGTCACCGTGATCCAAAACAACTACATTCCCAAGCAGTGGATCCTCTTTTACCTCTGTTACCGTTCCGCTTAATGAAGCGACTACATCAAAAGGCTCATCATCTGCTGCTGCAATGTCAATACCTGTACTTTGATAGTAGCGGTTGTTGTAGAGGACCAATCCATCTTCTTGCTCTTTTTGCTCTGCGTTGTAGTCATAAAATTTAGTTACGATTTCTGCTTGATCCTGGTTTTCTACCGGCATTCCTATCACTTCTTGTTGATCTAAAACTGCTTCTGCGTCTTCGTCAAATTCACTTGATTCGAAATCATCCGTCATTTCGGAATCATTTTGTGCATCTGGGTCTTGATTATTCGTATTTTGGTACCAGACCACAACCGACAATAAGAGCGCAGCAATCGTCAAATATACTGCCGGGAAAAACCACTTCTTACGAAATATACGGCTCCATTTATTTTTTGAAGCACTGTTGTTTTCCTCTTTCATAGATCATCACCTCAACAACCATTCTGATCAGAAAAAGGAAAAACTATACATCGAAAAATAAAAATTTCCGGATTTTATGTGTTTTATTGAAAAAGTAGGGGAAAGTAAGAAATTGACCTAAAAAAATCATCTAACAAGATAACCTTGATCTTATTAGATGATCCGAATTTTTTATTTTGCTACAAGCGTTGGAGCTGTTTCTGTAATCTTATTGATCTCAATATCCTGATAATAGTATTTCACGATATCATCATACTTCTTCCCTTCTTTTGCCATTCCGTTTGCCCCGTACTGACTCATCCCAACACCATGGCCAAATCCTTTCGTTGTAAAAATAAGATGGTTATTTTTTTGCTCTATGGAAAAATCACTCGATCTTAAATTTAGTTTCTCCCGTACATCTCTTCCCGAAAACGTTTGATCTGCAAGTTTTAGTTCTTCCACCCGATTACTCTCCGTTCGATTTAACTCTGTAGGTACTTTTGTGTTCTTTGGCAGCTGTATATTCAATGCTTCTTCTACCTCATTGATGGGAAATATTTGTTGTTCTAGAAATTTCGGTGAGTTCTTATCCCAACCGCTTTTTACACTTCTGAGGTAGGGAAGTTCATTATCCCAGTAATCCTCCGAATTCTCTGTATATCCATTACTTGTGGAGAAAAATGCCGGAGTAATAGGGGAATTGTCATATGTTAATATTTCACCTTTTGTAGCTGCTACAGCTTTCTTTACTTTATCCATTTTTTGATTATAGTCTTTTCCCCATTGTTTTTGTAAATCTGCCTCACTTTTATACACCTGATGTTGCACTGTATCTGTTACTTCCGCATCCGGAGTCCCCTGATGCAGGAGGTGATTCACTATAAATGTTCTTGCCGCAAGCGATTGTGCTTTGAGAGCTTCCAGTTCAAATTCAGCTGGCATTTCGGACGCTACAACACCTGCAACATAATCTTCCAGCGAAACATCTTCCACTTTTTCTGTATCTGCTCGTTTGACAGCAACTGTAAATGCAGAGTCTTTTGCAATTTCCGCTGCCGAGTCCGACTCTGCCTCAGGTTGTTTCTTATTCGCTTCATTAGCTGGTTTCGCTGATGACTCATTTGTATGATCATCACCAAAAGGAACGACAACTAAACTTGGGATAACCAAAATAATCATCATTAAACTTGATAAAGCCAGAATGCTAAGAAGTTTCCATGCTGATATTGGTTTTTTAAACTGTTTCCATTTTTTCTGCTTCCAGTATAAACTGGGAATAGGTCGATTAAATTGTTTGGTTGTGTTTTTCTTATGCCTTAACGCATCGATGGCATGTCGTTTCTTGCGCTTCTTTTTTCTCCATGCTTTAGGCATAGCAGTCTTGTAGGTGTATTTGCGATTTTTCATGGCAGTCCTCCTTGCAATCTAATTTCTCTAGCATTCCTACTATTAAATATATACAGGGAGGAAAAACAATAGAACTAAATATAATAATTTCTGACGTTTTATATTAAAAACGAACTTATTTCACTCCCGCACGAATACAGAGTGATTTGCTCGCTGTTTGAATTGTTGCATCTGCGCCTAACGGTACTGAAAAGTGCGGAAAACAATGACCGATTTTAAAGCCATTGACCACTGGACAAGGAAGGTTTCCGAGATAATCCTGAAATACTTGTTTTAATGAGAGGGAAGGCTCTTGTTTTGGTTCGGCTTTTGCAAAATCACCGATTAGAATGCCCGCTGCCTCATCCAGCTTCCCTGCCAGTTTCAATTGGTTAAGCATTGCATCTACACGGTAAGGCTCTTCATTAATATCCTCTAGGATAAGCAACTTGCTCTCTGTATCTATTTCATAAGGGGTTCCTAAGGTACTGACAAGTAATGTTAGGTTACCTCCCGTCAATTTTCCGGAAGCTTCCCCAGCGACGATCGTTTGCAGTTTTCCAATTGCATTAGGGTACTGGAGCTTTGTTGGTTCAAATAACTGGCTAAACATACAAGCTGAAAACTTATCAAATCCATTTTTTGCAATATCTGAAGCTAGCATTGGGCCATGAAATGTTACAAGATCAGTCTTTTTTTGAATGGCTGTATGTAAATAGGTAATATCACTATAACCCCAAATAATTTTAGGATTATCTTTTATTAAATCATAGTCCACTTGCTCGACAATTCGCCCTGTCCCATATCCGCCACGGGCAAAAAAAATTGCTTTAATCCATGGGTTAACGATCATTTGATGAAAGTCATCAAGCCTTTCCTTATCCGTTCCACCTAAGTAACCATAGCCACAGTCTATGTGTTTGCCTAATTCTACACGGAGGCCCATTTTTTCAAAAAAAGGAACAGCCTTATACACCATCTCCAAGCTAGCAGAACTTGCCGGGGCAATGACACCTATCGTATCTCCTTTACATAAACGTTCCGGTCGAATCATGCATCATTCTCCTTTACAAAAGGCAAAGATTACCTTCTATCCATAGTTATGTATCTATGTCTGCAGATATGTACTGCCTATTTTAGACAAAAGAAAAAACAGATGAATGCCTATTTCATCTGTTTCTTTCTATTTCGGTCTATGACGTTTTTAAGATAACTCTGCGATCACTTTGTGAACGTTGTAATGCTTATTTTTCAGTTTTTCAACTGGTTTTACTACCTCTCCATTTTCGTCAACACGCTCAACATCTGCACCCAATGATGCTAGTTTTCCGGCAAAATCAACATATCCGCGATCCAGATGTTTTAATTGTGTCACACGTGTTGTCCCTTCTGCACGCAGTCCTGCCAAAATTAATGCTGCTGCAGCTCGAAGGTCTGTGGCAGCTACTTCTGCACCTTGCAGTTCACAAGGTCCTTCAATAATAACACTGCGGCCTTCTATCTTTAATTTTGCATTCATCCGGCGAAATTCCTCAACATGCATAAAACGGTTCTCAAATACTGTTTCCGTAATCACACTTGTTCCATGTGCGCATAACATTAAAGACATCATTTGTGATTGCATATCTGTCGGAAATCCTGGATGAGGCAACGTCTTAATATCTGTGGATGCTAATTTTTCAGGTCCAATGACTCGTATTCCGTCATTTTCCTCTTGCACGTTAACGTCCATTTCTTGCAGTTTGGAAATAACAGAGCGTAAATGCTCACTTTCTGCATTTTCTATCAAAACATTTCCACCAGTAATCGCAGCTGCAACCATAAATGTGCCTGCTTCAACTCGGTCAGGAATAATCGCATGTTCAACACCAGTTAACTTTTCGACCCCTTCAATACGGATCGTTTCTGTACCTGCTCCAACAATACGTGCACCCATTTTATTTAAATAATTAGCTAAATCGACAATTTCAGGTTCCTTTGCACAGTTTTCAAGAATTGTTTTTCCTTCTGCTAGAGCAGCAGCCATCATAATATTTTCAGTAGCGCCAACACTTGGCATATCCAAGTAAATTTTTGCTCCCTGCAGACGACCTTGCGTTTTCACTTCAACAAAGCCATTTCCAACATGCACTTCTGCCCCCATCGCTTCAAAGCCTTTTAAATGCAGATCAATTGGACGAGAACCAATTGCACATCCACCGGGCATTGCAACATTGGCATGACCATAACGTGCAAGTAAAGGGCCTAAGACCAATACAGATGCACGCATTTTTCGTACGTACTCAAATGGTGCTTCTGTCTTTAAATCTTTAGAAGCATCAACGGTCACTGTATTATTTTCAAAATGAACATTTGCATTTATATTACGTAAGACTTCATTAATCGTATAAACATCTGCCAAAACAGGAACATCTTTAATAACACTTTTGCCTTCACTAGCTAAGATACTTGCAGCAATGACAGGAAGCACTGCATTCTTAGCACCCTCAACCCTAACGGTGCCTTTGAGTTGTTGCCCGCCTCTTACGATGATTTTTTCCATGTTTTTAAATCTCCTTCAAGTCTAATCTCACTATATTAATATTCATTTATTAGGATAGGTGTGCCAATAGTGATATTAGAATCTCCATTTTGCTTATATTTTATTGCTATTTGTACATTCACAGGTGTGTCCATTACAGTAATTTTTTCTGACCATAATGATGTATACCCGTATATAAATTTTTTATTCACGGATTGATTCATTTTATCGTTTTGTGTCGAAACATATGTAAGACCAAGTTGTTCTACTATATTCGTTAATGTACGATCATTACCTATTATAGCATCTTCTTCAGTCGTCAGACAAGTAAATGTTTTGACGGAATTGGTAAAAAAATGTCTACGGATAAAATCACGCTTTTTTTGATAGTTATCTTCAATGGATTTGTTCCACTTCTCTCCTTTAATAATAGCAGTAAACTCAGCATCAAAACGATGTTCCTTTGGAAGAATACCAATATATATTACGGATAATCCAGCTGTTTTATGTGTGTCTTCTATTATATATTTGATCGCTTTATCATTTTCTTCGGTACGGACCCTATATTGATCCTTCATACCTTCCATAAGCTGGATTAAAGATTCCTGGGTTACCTTCTCTTTTTTCGTTACCTGCCACTCCTTAATTGATAGATCATGATGCATGATCAATGAAGCTAAAGTCTCAAATTCATCTTTGGACAGGTCATTATTGGCAGCAGATACGGTTGGTATAAATAAAAATAGAATAAGAATAAATACAATTTTTCGCATGAAAATTCCCCCTAAATCATACTTAAATCTAGTATGAACTTAAGGGGCTCTTAACATACTCAACAATGATGATATTTTCATAGAATACAAGGTTTGGTAAGTTGGATTAAAATAGATAAAGAAGGTCTTGAGACCATTGTAGAATATCAAGAAAGAATCGACTTACCCCTGTCCCAATTGTAATCGTGATAAAAATCAGCAGAACCCTTGCCTCTGTAACATGTCCTTTGCGAATTAACGGATCAACATTGATCGTTTGTACGACACGCCATGTTAAATAAATAAATATTAAATGGGATATCATACTTGTTATAGCTAACTGTCCGATTGAAAACATGTAAACCACCTTTTTCATATACTGAATGCATTGATGTACATTCTTTACTATAGTTACTTTGCCATTTAAACAAGTGAATGTCAATAAAGGGCTTTCTAAGATTTGCTTTCTCAACAGATCAACAAACCCGTTCATTCGGGAAAATATTTCATATTAGGAACATTTCCCGGGAAATATCGACGCAATCTGATCACAAAAGAATGAGGATTTTTCAGCTTTCTTATCTAAAAATAGAATAAAAAAGAGGCTGGGACATAACTAGCCCCAAATAAACAAAATCGGTTGTGTTTATCAATAAATGATAAACGCAACCGTTTTTTCTTTTGTTTTTATGTGAAAATGTTCCATTTTTATTGTTAATGGCGGTATACTTCCTTAAATTTACCGCCATTAACGCAAATCCCATTTCGTTATGCACCTTAGGTTTTCCTCGTACGGACATACGAGTGAAACCTAAATTAG